>SYIT01000075.1 GCA_005798685.1 Actinomycetota bacterium
CCGAGGTGATCCTCAACGCCGGCGATATCGGTCAGCACAATGTAATCGTCACCTTCCTTGATCAGCCCCATCGCGATGCCGGCAACCGGAGCCTTGATTGGCACACCGGCCTGCATCAGCGAAAGCGATGACCCGCAGACCGAAGACATCGACGACGAACCGTTCGACTCAAGGATGTCCGAGACGACGCGGATTGTGTAGGGGAAGGTCTCAGTGTCAGGGACAACCGGGACGAGCGCCCGCTCAGCGAGCGCACCGTGGCCGATATCGCGGCGCTTTGGGCCGCGCATGAAGCCTGCTTCACCAACCGAGAACGGTGGGAAGTTGTAGTGGTGCCAGTAGAAACGGTTCTTCTCCAACCCGAGCGTGTCAAGCCGCATCTCTTCCTTCAACGTGCCGAGCGTGGCGACCGAAAGCGCCTGCGTCTGGCCGCGCGTGAAGAGCGCCGAACCGTGCGTGCGCGGAGCAACCCCAACCTCGATTGAAATGTCGCGGATCTCCTGCGCATCACGGCCGTCCGGGCGCTTCTTCTCGACCGCAATGCGGTTTCGGATAGTCGCCTTCTCAAGCTTCGCGAAGATCGTCTGTGCCGTCGCCTTCTTCTCGCTGTAGCCGGCGTCATCGGGGCTGCCTGCATATTCGGCAACGATTGCATCGCAGACCGCGTTGCTGGCGTCCTGACGGGCGAGCTTGTCCTCAACCTGAGTTGCAACGTCGAGGTCGGCGCCGTGAGAATCGCGGACCTTCTCAACCAGAGACTCGTCAAGACTTGAGGCCTCAAAGGGGATCTTCTCGCGGCCGGCCTGCTCACGCAGCTCGTGCTGCAGCGCGCAAAGCTTCTTGATTTCGCCGTGGGCGATGTCGAGAGCGTCGAGAATCTCGTCCTCGCCGATCTCGCTTGCGCCGGCCTCAACCATCAGGATGGCTTCTTCGGTGCCAGCAACGACGAGGTCTAACTCGCAGCCTTCAAGTAGCGACTCTTCGGTTGGATTGATGACGAACGATCCGTCGATCTTGCCGATTCGAACCGAACCGACAGGGGTCGGCAGCGGCACCTGCGAGATCATCAGCGCCGCCGAGGCCCCGTTCATCGCAAGAATGTCGTAGGGGTGAACCATGTCGACGCTCAGCGGCATTGCCACCAACTGCGTCTCATAGTGCCAACCCTTCGGAAAGAGCGGGCGGATTGGACGGTCGATCATGCGAGCCGTCAGTGTGCCCTTCTCGCCAGAGCGGCCCTCACGCTTGAAGAACGAGCCCGGGATCTTTCCCGCGGCGTACATCCGCTCCTCAACGTCAACGGTCAAGGGGAGAAAATCGACGTCGCGCAGATTGCCGACGGTCGCTGTGCAGAGAACCATCGTGTCGCCTTGCCTTACTACGACGGCGCCTCCGGCCTGTTTGGCCATCCTGCCAGTTTCCAGCGAGATTTCAGTGCCGCCGATCTCAGCCGAGACCGTGGTCACAGTGTTGGTAGTCATTTGGTGTTGTACTCCTCAAAAAAGGCCGCCTTCGGATCCTGCGGCCTGATAGTTAAATTCTTTTCGATATCCGATTAAGGCCATCCTAGCCACCTTGGGTATTTGGCCGCAGGACGCCTGTCAGCTAGGCAGATCGGGGAACCCGCTCTGGATCTCGCCGGCGACGACAAACGACGGCGCGCCGGTGGCGCCGGCGCGCATCGCCGCTGTGGCGGATTCGGCAACGACCTCGGCTAGGGCCGGGTCGCGGCGATCGAGCTCAAAGCGATCAAGGTCGACGCCGAGCAGCTCGCACCGCTGCCAGAGGTGAGGGTCATCGAGCCGGCTTTGGTCGGCGAAGAGCGAATCGTGGAACTCCCAGAAGAAGCCTTGACGGGCTGCAGCTTCTGACGCGATTGCCAGTTTCACAGCTCGCGGACTGCGCGCAGCCAGCGCGAAGTGACGGAAGCAGACCGAGGCGTTACTGGCCCGAAGGCGCTCAGCGGCGAGCGCGCAGTCGGGGCAGCTGAACTCAGCGTAGATGATCAGCGGATCTCCGCTGCCGCCGCGAACGTGATCGCTCGGTCCGACTGGCTCCACCGGCAGGCTGCTGAGATCACGCATCTCCCGCTAAAGACTAGATCTCCGCGCAGTGCAGCGTCGTACCCCAAGCGATGAGCATTCACACCCTTACTCGTCAGCAGGAGCTGGAAGGAGCGCCGCGAGAGGTTTTCCCATTCTTCGCCGATGCGACCAACCTTGAAGCGATCACTCCCCCACTACTCGCCTTCCAAGTGACAACGCCGCGCCCGATTGCGATGCACGCCGGGACGCTGATCGAGTACCGCCTGAAGATTCACCGCGTGCCAATCCGCTGGCGAACGCTGATCGAGCAGTGGCGGCCAAGCGAAGCTTTCGTCGACACACAGATCAAAGGTCCCTACAAGCTCTGGCACCACACGCACACATTTGAGCCTCTGCCGGGCGGACGAACGCTGATGAGCGATGTAGTCCGCTACTCGATCGGCTACGGGCCGCTCGGTGATCTCGCACACAGCCTTTTCGTCGGCCGTGATGTGGCCGCAATCTTTGATTACCGCGCTGAGGTGATCGCGCCGCTGCTCGCGGTCGACATTGAGCGGCGCGCTGGCAGCGACAACCGCTGAAACTCAGCTAGCTGCGAGCCCGTCGATAATCAGGTTGACGCCCGGCATATCGCCAGGGCTGTCGGCTACGTAGCTCCAAGTGACGCAGCCGTCCGGGCCGACGATCACGAGCGCGCGATTGGTCATCCCCCCCGGATCAAAGTAGGCGCCGAAAACCTTCGCCGCAGCGCCCTTTGGCTCGAAGTCGGAGAGCTGCTCGATCGGCACGCCGAGCTGCTCGCGGAAGGCGGCCTGCGACGAGGTTGGATCGGTCGACACGGCGTAGATGACGGCACCGTCGGCGGTGATTTCAGGCAGCGCCTCGGTGTAAACCTGCTGCTGGCTGGTACAGACCGAGCTGAACGCGAACGGATAGAAAACCAGGACCGTCGTCTTGCCGACTAGGTCGGCTTCAGTGAAGTTCGAGCCGTCCTCGCGAACCAAACTGAACGGCGGCACCTGCGTGCCGGGTGCGATGATGCTCATTTACGCAGCCCGAGCGCCGCTACCAGCTCGCGGTACGCCTCAAGGTTGCTGCTCTGAAGGTAGTCGAGCAGTCGGCGCCTGCGACCAACGAGCATCAGCAGGCCACGGCGCGAAGCATGATCCTTCTTGTGGCCGCGGAGATGCTCGGTCAGGTCTTCGATCCGCTGGCTGAGCAGCGCGATCTGGACGCGCGTATCGCCAGTGTTCGCTTCGCCGCCGCCATAGGTGGCCGCGAGTTCACGCGTCTGCTCTGGAGTGAGCGTACTCATCAGAGATGGAGGCTAGCAACAAGCAGGCCCTAACAGCCTACGAGCGCGCGCGTACTCTCGACGTCGGCGGCCATCTGCAGTTTCAGCGCGTCAATGCTCTCGAACTTCTCCTCGCCGCGCAGACGCTCGAGAAATTCGACCCGGAGCTGCTGGCCGTAAAGGTCACCGTCGAAGTCCAGCAGGTAGGCCTCAATCAATTCACCGAGCCCACTTTCGAACATTGGTCGCATCCCGACGTTGATCGCGGCAATCTTGAACTCGCCGCTATCGAGCTGAGCGCGGCCCGCGTAAACGCCCTGCCTTGGCGTGCAGTAGCCCACGGTAGGGTTCAGATTTGCTGTCGGGTAACCGAGCTCGCGGCCGCGGCGTTCGCCGTGCTGTACTTCAGCGCTGAAGATAAACGGCGCGCCGAGTAGTCGGTTGGCCTCACCAACATCCCCTGCCTCCAGCAGCTCGCGAATCCGGCTGGAACTAACCACCGCGCCATCGAGTTCGAACAGAGGCATCACACTGGTCTCAAAGCGGTCATCGGCGAGCAGATTCGCAGCTCGTCCCTGAGCGTTTTTGCCAAAGCCGAAATTCTCACCGATCTGTACGCGCGCCGCGCCGAGCCCGGCGACCAGCACCTCGTCGATGAACTCGTTAGCGCTGTGCTCGGCGAACTCCTGATCGAAGCTGATGACGACCATCTCCTGAACCCCGAGCGACTCAACGAGCTCTGCCTTGCGCTCCAGCGACGTCAGCAGCATCGGTGCCCGATCCGGTGCCGTTACCGACATCGGGTGCGGGTCGAAGGTCAATACCGTGTCGGCACTGGCGATCACCTCGCGATGGCCAAGGTGAACGCCGTCGAAGGTGCCGACGGCGACGACGCGCTGGCGCCGCTCAAGTTCGCTAAAGGGCGTGACCTTCATGCCCGAAAGCCTACGACCGGTTTGATCATCCCGTCGTCACGCCGCTCAGCGAGCGCCACTACGCCGTCCTCAGCGGTCAGCAGCATCTCTGCTGGGGGCTCGTCCTCCCGCATGCGCAGCGGCGCCGCGACAACAGGCCCTTGAGCTTCGATCGCAACGCCGCGCGCGGCCTTCTTCGCGTCATCGGCGCCGAGCGCCAAGGAGTCGAAAAAGCCGAGCGCCTGCCCAAGAGCAACGACGACGCCGGAATCGGCGTCCTCCACGCCAAACGGGCCAATCCGTGTTCGCCGTAGCTGCTCGGTATATGCGTCGCCGAGATCGGCGATCAGCGAGCGCACATAGGTTCCTGAAGAGCAGCGAATCCGGTATTCGGCTCGATCACCCTCACGCATCAGCTGACTGAACTCGTAGATCTCCACCTCGCGAACGGGAAGCTCGAACTCTTCACCGGCGCGAGCCCGCTCGTAGGCACGTTTGCCGCCAACCCTAAGTGCGCTGAAGATCGGCGGCCGCTGGCTGACGCGGCCGAGCATCGGTTCGAAGTGCTCGGGCGGCATCTTGCCGGTGACGGTGATTTCGCCTTCGGGATCTCCCGTACTTGAACTTGCCCCGAGCCGCGCGCTGGCAACGTACTCCTTCGACATTCCCATAAAGAAGCGCTGAACGCGGCGGGCGCGGCCGAGCAAAACGATCAGCAGACCGGTGGCGAACGGGTCGAGCGTCCCTGCGTGGCCGGCCTTGGCGACGCCTAACGACCGGCGCACATCGTTCGTAACTTTGTGCGAGCTGAGCCCGGCCGGCTTGTCGACGAGGACTATTCCGTCCACGGCAGCCCTACGACTGTTCGAGAATCTGCGTGCAGAGAAGCTCGATCAGATCGTCCCGACCGAGCTCGCTCTTGAACCCTGCAGCAGCAGGGTGGCCGCCGCCACCGCCGGCACGGGCGATCTTCGAAACGTCGATCTTACCGTCGCTGGAGCGCAGCGAGATGCGGTAGCTCTGGCCGTTCTCGTCTGTTGTTTCGCGAATTAGGGCGGCTACACGGGTTCCATCGACCGCCCTCAGGAAATCAACGATCCCCTCGGTGTAGCCAGAGGGAGCGCCGCATTGCTCGAAGTCGTCATTGGTAAGCACTGAGAGCGTTAGCTGGCCACCAAGGTGGCGCTCGGCGACGCTTAGAGCGCGCGCGAATAGGTGAAGTTTCGCTTCGGGCAGGTTTTCGTAGACGCGCCTGAAAATCAGATTTCCGTCGATTCCGGCGGCTAGCAGTTCGGTCGCCATCGCGTGCGAGCGGGCGGTCGCATTTGGGTACATGAAGCGGCCGGTGTCAGTGATCAAGCCTAGATAGAGCACCTCGGCAATCTCGACCGTGAGTGGAACTTCGAGCCCGCGCGCAAGATCCCAGACGATCTCGGTCGTCGACGAGGCCTCTTCGACGACGTAGTCAATGGTGCCAAAGCGAGTGTTGTCGTGATGATGATCGATGTTCAGCAGCTGCTCGTGTGCGACGGCCTGATCAACGAATGGGCTGCGTTCGGTATTTCCGCAATCGAGGAATACGACAACGCGCTCCTCGAGGTCTGTGGGGACCTGCGAAACGACCTCGCTCGTGTCGAGCCAGTCGTATTCGTAAGAGAGCGGAAGGTCGTCTGCGGCGATGAAGGTAACGACATCCTTGCCGAGCGCGCGCAGAAGCATTGCCATCGCCAGCAGCGAACCGAGCGCGTCACCGTCGGGGTTTTCGTGCGTGACGAGCAGGAAGCGCTGACCGGCGCTGAGGGCGGCGATCGTCTGGTCGCGGCTTTCGGTGGCAGTCAGGGTCATCAAGAGTCAGCTTCGCTGCACAAATCTACTGATTCGAGGATCTCTTCGAGCCGCGCCGCCGTCGCCGGCGTCGTATCGATCACGAACTGCACCGTCGGGGTGCGCTTCATTCGAAGCTGGCGCGCCAAGGCGCTTTGGATCACGCCGTGGGCGGCGTTGAGCGCTTCAAGGCAGTCCTCTGGGCCGGACGGTGAGTCAAAGACGCTTACGTGGATGCGGGCGCTGCTGAGATCGGGCGTGGTCTGCACGTCGGTGACGGTCACAAAACCGACGCGCGGGTCTTTTACCTGTTTGCTGATTGTGTCGGCAGCAACCTCGCGGATTGCTTCGTCGACACGTCTCATCCGTGAGGAGGTCATTGGAAGGGCAGCTGACCAACCCGAGGCAGGCGCCTCAGGCCAGCTGACGCTCCACCTTGCGCGTTGTATAGGCCTCAAGCATGTCGCCCTCTTTGACGTCTTGAAAATTTGCGAGCACGATGCCGCATTCGAAGCCTTCGGCAACCTCTTTGGCGTCGTCGTTGAAGCGCCTGAGGGAGTCGATCGTCGTCTCGTAGACGACCGTTCCGTCGCGCACCACGCGCACGTGTGCGTTGCGAACAAGCTTGCCCGAAATAACTTGGCAGCCAGCAATCGTTCCGACTTTCGACGCCTTAAAGGTCTGGCGCACCTCAGCGCTACCGAGAGCGTCCTCAACCTCCTCGGGCACAAGCATGCCTGTCATCGCGTCGCGCAGCTCTGCGAGCGCGTTGTAAATCACCGAGTAGCTGCGAATCTCGACGCCTTCGCGATCGGCCCCGGCGCGTGCGTCACCTACTGGACGAACGTTGAAGCCAAGGATAATTGCGTCCGAGGCAGCAGCGAGCATCACGTCGGATTCGTTGATCCCTCCAACTCCGCGGTGAATGATGTTGACCGAAATTTCGTCTTGCGGAAGCTTCGCGATCTCGTCCTCGAAGGCCTCAAGCGAACCTGACACATCGGCTTTCAGCACAAGGTTGAGATCGCCGAGAACGCCCTCTTGAATCCCGCTGAAAAGATCATCAAACGAGACCTTGCGGCCGGAGCGCCGAGCGGCGGCTTCGTTGCGCATCCGCGTTTGACGTTCCTCGGCTTGTAGGCGCGCGACTTTCTCGTTCTTGGTGACGCGCAATACCTCGCCGGCGTCAGGGACGCCATCGAACCCGAGCAGCTCAACCGGGTCACCAGGCAGCGCTGCGTCGCGCACCGCGCCGGTGTGGTCGTGCATCGCGCGGGCTTTGCCGCAGTGCGCCCCGGCGACAAAAGCGTCGCCTACCTTCAAAGTTCCGCGCTGGATCAGAACCGTGACGACAGGGCCGCGACCAGGGTCAAGCTTCGACTCGACAACGATGCCGCTGGCCTCGGCGTCAGGGTTCGCCCTCAAGTCCTCAAGCTCAGAGACGACGATCAGCGTTTCGAGCAGCTCGTCAAGGCCGGCGCCCGACTTCGCTGAGACGTCCACGTATTCGGTCTCTCCGCCCCACTCGGCCGGTTGCAGCTTGCGCTCCGTCATCTCGGTGCGAACGCGAGTCGGGTCGGCACCATCTTTATCGACCTTGTTGACGGCTACGACGATCGGAACGCCAGCGGCGCGGGCGTGATCGATCGCTTCGTCGGTCTGGGGCTTTGGGCCGTCGTCTGCAGCGACAACAATCACCGCAATGTCGGTGACGTGAGCACCGCGGGCGCGCATCGCCGTGAAAGCCTCGTGGCCGGGCGTGTCGAGGAAGGTGATCAGGCGACCGTCGTGGTGAACTTGGTACGCGCCGATGTGCTGGGTGATTCCACCGGCCTCACCGGCGACGACCTCTGTCTTGCGGATCGCGTCGAGCAGC
>SYIT01000076.1 GCA_005798685.1 Actinomycetota bacterium
GACGTTGAGAAGATCCTTTCGCGCACGCCAAGCGGGCGCCAGACGGCGCTCTTCAGTGCGACGATGCCGCCGCCGATCCGCAAGCTCGCCGACCGCTACCTCTACGAGCCCGAGGTGATCAAGGTCGAGGCGAAGACGCTGACCGTTGACACCGTCGAGCAGTTTCAGCTCGAGGTTGGCCAGAAGGACAAGGCGGCCAAGCTGGTCGAAGTTCTGGCCGCCGAGAAGCCGACTCAGGCGATCGTCTTCGCGCGCACGAAGATCCGCTGCGATCAGCTCTTCCGCACGCTGCGCGACAAGGGGATGAACGTTCGGGCCCTTCATGGCGACATGTCTCAAGGCTCGCGCGACGGAGTGATGCTGGCCTTCAAGGGCGGCCGCGTGCCGATTCTCGTTGCGACCGACGTTGCCGCCCGCGGGCTCGACATCTCGTCGGTTACGCACGTGGTCAACTTCGACGTGCCGATCTCGCCCGACGTTTACGTTCACCGGATCGGCCGCACCGGCCGCGTTGGCCGGTCGGGCCGCGCAATCACCTTCGCTGAGCCAAAGCAGCAGAGCGAGCTCGAGGCGATCGAGAAGCACACCGGCGTAAAACTGACGCCATGGGCGCCAGGCGCAAAGACCGACGCCGCTCCAAGCGCCGAGAAGTCGGGTCACGCCGAGAAGCCCAGTCGCGGCGAGAAGCCGCACCGCCACGAGAAGCCGCAGGTTGACAAGAGCGTCGACCAGGAAGGCCCGTGGGCAAAGTTGATCGTCGCTGCCGGGAAGGCTGAAGGGATTAAGCCGGCCGATCTCGTGAAGGCCGTTACCTCGGCCGCTGGCATCGGCGGTGAGGCCGTCCGCGACGTGAAAATCTTCGAACGGTTCTCGTTCCTCTCTGTTCCGCAAGGTGATTCGCAGCGGATCATCGAGGCCGTCAGCGGCGCCGACGTGAAAGGAACAAAGATCAGCCTTGAGCCGGTTGGCGCTGACGGCTGACGCGGCAATCCTGCCGCCGCTGCGAAATTCTGCACCGTGCCGTTGGCAACTGTGCGAGAATAACCCCAGATGACTTCACTGCTCGACCCCGTTGTGATTCCCGGCGAAGCTGAATTCCAGCTTCCCGGCGACAGCATTCTCGCTCCCGCTGGCTCCGACGTTCCAGTGAGTTTTGATGCTGCCTGCACGGTCTGCGGTGCAAGCCGCGTTGAAGGCCAAGACTGGTGCCTTGAGTGTGGCACCGCGTTTGTTGCTCAGCGCGGCATCCCCGGCGTTCAAACTGTCGCTTTGGCTGGGGCCTTCACGCTGCTGATGGCCGGTGGCGCAGTTGCCGCCGGCGTTGCCGCGATCAACGATACGCTGCCGCCGCGCAAGACTGAAGTAAAGGTTGTTGCGCAGACCGCCGAGGCGATAGCGACGACGCCCGATCCGCTGCCGCTCGAAGATCCAGTGCCTTCGGACGCGATCCCGTTTGACGAGGCGATCCCATTCGACAGCGGCTCAACCCCGGTGCCCGTTCCTGCCCCCGAGCCGGAGCCGGAGCCGGACGATCCTGTAATTGAGCTTGGCTCCGACGCGGCCTCGCTCTACGACCCTGAAGGCAACGCCACGAGTTACAACGAGCCGGAGAAGGCGATCGGCGACAAGGCGACGCCAAGCTGGTTTGTGGCGACCGCTCCAGGCGTGACGCCCGGCGTTACAGACCCAATGAACGTTGGGCTCAACATTGATTTTGGCGGCAAGAAGACGGTTACGCAGCTGACCCTCACGACTGTCACGCCGGGCTTCACCGTGACGGTGCTTGGAGCGACGACGACCGATCCGCCGCAGTCGGTCGACGATTCCGCCTGGCGGACGCTCGGCGAGGCCGTTTCGGTTGACAAGATCTCGAGCGGTGGTAGCGACAAAGCCGGCGACAAGACGCTCTCACTGAGTCTCGGCGGCCAGAGCAAGAAGTACCGCAACATCGTTCTTTGGTTCACCGCGCCGCCATCGGCAGGCCCGAAGGTCCGCATCTCGCAGCTCAAGTTCTACGACTGAGCACTGCCGCGGCGCGTCATCGTCTAAGTTCTCCCTGCGCAAGTTGATGCGCACCAAACCCGCATACGAGAGGAACGCCGTTTATGTCCGCCGCGACGATGACCACCAGTGAAGGCGATATCACGATCGAACTGTTCGACGAGGATGCGCCGAAGACCGTTGAGAACTTCCGCAAGCTCGCCCAGGACGGCTTCTACGACGGCCTCACCTTCCACCGCGTAATTCCCGACTTCATGATTCAGGGCGGCTGCCCTGAAGGAACGGGCACCGGCGGCCCCGGCTACCAGTTTGAAGATGAGTTCAACGAGCACGCCGTTGTGCGCGGCGCGCTGGCAATGGCCAACGCCGGCCCAAACACGAACGGTTCACAATTCTTCATCGTCACCGCCTCGGCCTGCCCGCACCTTGACGGCAAGCACACCGTTTTCGGCGAAGTTACCGGCGGAATGGACGTCGTAGACAAGATTCAAAGCGTCACCACCGACGGGCGCGACATGCCGCTAGAGCCGGTTGGAATCACGCTGCTCGAAGTGGAGTAGGGTTTTGGAAGGGTTTACAGCGAAGCAGAGGAGACGCAGATGACGACCGTTAAGCAGAGTCCAGAGTCCACTGAAGATTCGGCCACTTCGGCCGCTTCAACGATTGACGTAATTAACCCGGCGACAGGCCAGGTCGTCGGCAACGTCCCCGACCTCGGGCCTGCCGACGTGCAGGCAATGGCCGAGCGTGGCCGCGCTGTTCAGCCCGCCTGGGAGGCGCTTGGCTTTGAAGGCCGCGCAAAGATTCTGCTGCGCGCCCAGAAGTGGATCATCGACCACAAGGAGGAGATCATCGAAACGATCGTCTCCGAAACCGGCAAGACCTATGAGGACGCGCAGCTTGCGGAGATCTCCTACGGCGCCTCGGCCTTCGGTTTCTGGGCCAAGAACGCGCCCGAGTACCTCGCCGATCAGAAGGTCAAGTCGGGCAGCCTGATGGTCAAGGGCAAGAAGCTGATGGTCAGCTACCGCCCGCTTGGGCTGATTGGAATCATTGGACCTTGGAACTACCCGCTGACGAACTCTTTTGGCGACTGCATCCCGGCGATGGCCGCCGGCAACAGCGTGATCCTCAAGCCGAGCGAAGTAACTCCGCTCACCTCGCTGCTGATGGCTCGCTGCCTTGACGAGTGCGGCATGCCGGCGGGCGTATTCCAGGTTGCGACCGGCCGCGGCGACACCGGCCGCGCGCTGATCGAGCAGGTTGACATGATCATGTTCACCGGCTCCACCGCGACCGGCCGCAAGGTCGCCGTAAGCGCTGCAGAACGTTTGATCCCATGCTCGCTGGAGCTTGGCGGCAAGGATCCGATGATCGTCCTGCGTGACGCCGACGTTGAGCGTGCCGCTAACGCCGCCGTCTTCTTCTCAATGCAGAACTCAGGCCAGACCTGCATCTCAACCGAGCGCGTGTACGTTGAAGCGCCTGTTTACGACGAGTTCGTAGGCAAGGTGACGGAGAAGGTCAATGCCCTACGCCAGGGCATCAGCTCCGGCCCAGGCACAGCCGAGGTGGGCGCGATGACCTTCCCGCCGCAGCTTGACATCGTTGAGCGGCACGTCAACGAGGCCGTTGCCGGTGGCGCGAAGGTGCTTACCGGCGGCAAGCGCGGCAGTGGCCCCGGCGACTTCTTCGAGCCGACCGTGCTAGTTGATGTTGACCATTCGATGACGGCGATGAACGAGGAGACCTTTGGGCCAACGCTGCCGATCATGAAGGTCGAGGATGCCGAGGAGGCGATCCGCCTCGCCAACGACAGTGATTTCGGGCTGGGCGCTTCGGTCTTCACGCGCGACGTCGCGCGTGGCGAGGAGGTAGCCAAGCGCGTTCACGCCGGGGCCGTCTGCGTCAATGACGCGATGCTCAACTACGTCGCGCTGGAGCTGCCGATGGGCGGCGCCAAGACCTCCGGGATCGGCTCGCGCCACGGCGCCGGCGGCATCCGCAAGTTCTGCCAGCAGCAGTCGATCCTAGTCTCGCGACTGCACCCGAAGCGTGACGTCCACATGTTCCCTTACAGCGAGAAGACGACCAATCGCCTCGGCAAGCTCTTCACCTTCCTATACGGCCGCGGCAACCGCGACTAAGCGGCGGGGCTGCTGGACCGGCGGACGACAAGTTTCGTTGGCACGTAACGGTTCGCGATAGGTTCCGCCGGGGCATCGAGCAGAGCGAGCAGCATCTCGACGCCACCGCTGCCGATCGCTTCCGGGTTGAGTGCGAGCGAGGTCATACTGGGCGTGCTCGCTGCCGCCGACGCGCTGTCGCTACAGGCCGTGATCATCAGGTCGCCTGGAACACTCAGCCCGAGTTCTCGCGCCGCCGAGAGTGCTCCTAGCCCGAGCCCGTCAACCGGAGCATAGATTGCGTCGGGGGGGCATGGCGCTGAGAGCAGCTCGAGCGCCGCTACTCGGCCGGCAGTCTCTGAGTAGTCGGCAACCGACTCCGATTGAATCGGGTCGGCCGCTCGATCAGCGCACCACTGTTCGTACCCGGCCGTCGTATCGATCGCGAACGAGTTGACTCGCTCGAGCCCGATCAGCGCGATCCGCTTCGCGCCTTGGGCTGCAAGGTGGTCAAGCGCTGTGATCGCACCGCCGTGATGGTCGTTGTCGATCCATGGGGTGTCCTGGTGATCCTGATCGCGGCCGGCGGTGACGATGGGCAGCCCGTGCTGACGTGCGGCTGCAAGAGTTTCGTCGCCTGGCTCGGGGTCAATCGCGATTATTCCGTCGGCGCTGAAATCGGCCAGCTCACCTTCGCCGCTGCTGCCGGGAATGGTTACCAGCGCGACGCCGTTCTGGAGCGCAGTCCCCGTGGCTGCATTTAGTAGTCGGGTGAAATAGTCGAACTCGACAAACGCTGCAGAACTTTCGCCTGGCAGCGAGACCTTCAGTGCGATCAGTCCGTGACGTCCGCTGCCGAGGCTGCGCGCGTTCGCTGACGGCCGGTAGCCCAACCTCCGCGCCACTTCGTGGACGTGGGTTCGGGTGGCCTCGGAGATTCGGCCCTTGCCGTTTAGCGCGTGCGAGACGGTGGTGATTGAAACGCCGGCTGCGGCCGCAACTTCCGTGATCCGCGGCCGCGGATCGGACGATTCAGTGGGGGGCATCAGGTTGACATCTGGGGAAGGGTTTGGCAGGGTGAATAGAAAGCTTGCAAAAGCGTTTTGGCAACCTACCACGAAAGACATCAAATGGGAATCAATCAGCCGGAAGATCGAACAATGTGGACAAGTCTCCTGCACGCAGGGCTGATCGGCTCGTTCATGCGCCTCCCGCACGTGCCAGCCGATGCCTCGGAGCTCAAAGCTGTCGGTGCAAAGGCCGCCATCTACGGCATCCCATTCGACGCGACGAACATCAGCCGCACTGGTGCCAACTACGGGCCACGCGGCATCCGCGAGGTTTCCTGCCAGTTCCTCTCCTACAACGCAATGTTCGACTTCGATCTAATTGACGAGCTTGCACCGGTTGACTGCGGCGATTGCGACGTAATCCTCGCGAACGCTGAGCGCACGTTTGCGAACGCCCAAGCCGACATCGGTCAGATCTTGGCTGCTGGTGCCCTTCCGGTAACGCTCGGTGGTGACCATTCGATCTCAATTCCTGCTGTCCGCGCGGTACGCGAGGTCAAGGACGATCCGGGCCTGATTCTCGTTGATACACATCTCGACACGGCGCCTGACGTCGGCGGCGAACTGCTCAACCACTGCTGCCCAATCACACGCGCCGTCGATGCTGGTTTTGACCCGAAGAAGATCGCCCTCGTCGGCATCTCCGGTTGGATGAACCCCCGCACCGAGATCGAGTACTGCCGCGAGCAGGGGATCACAGTCATCTGGCTAGAGGACATCTGGGAGAAGGGCACCGCTTGGGCGATCGATAAGGCGCTTGACGTCGCAGGTGCATCGAGCGACGGTCACTATCTTTCTTTCGATGTAGACAGCCTTGACTCAGCTCATGCGCCTGGAACCTGCTGCCCAACACCGGGCGGCCTCACGAGCCGAGAGGCGATCGAGATAGTCCGCGGCGTAAGCGCAAACGGCTTGCTGGGCGTGGATGTTGTCGAAGCGGCTCCGAGCCTCGACCCGACTCCAGCGACATCGTTGATCGCCGGGCGGATCGCGATTGAGGCAATGGCTTTCTACGCGGGGGCGGGGAAGTAGCGCAATGACAAACGTGCTGCTTGCGCAGCTGGCGCCGCTGCCAGCTGGAATGGGCGCGAACGCGGCATCGGTCGCGGCAATCGTCGGCGGGCAAGCCGAGCTCGACCTCGCCGTTTTCCCTGAGATGTTCCTTGGCGGTTACGACCTGAGCCGCGTGGACGAGACAGCTGTAGCTCTAGACGGCCCTGAAGTCGCGGTCTTGCGGGGAGCGGCCAAGGGCACTAGAACGGCGGTGGTTATTGGCATGGCTGAGAGGCGCGAAAACTCGGTTTCGAACTCGCTGCTGGCTATTGACGGTGACGGAGCGATAGTGGGGGTCCATCGCAAGACCACTCTCTGGGGAGAGGAGCAGGACGTCTTTGAGGCCGGGCAGTCGCTGACGATCGTCCAGCTCGCGGGTCGCAAGGTTGGGCTGATGCTCTGCTACGAGACCGAGTTTCCGGAGATTGCAAGGGCGCTAGCTGTTGCCGGCGCAGATCTCCTCGTTACCGCTTCGGCAAACATGGACCCGTATTACGACGATCATGAGTTGGCTTCGCGTGCGCGCGCGTTGGATAACCGCTTGTGCCACGTCTATGTGAACCGCTCCGGTTCGGAGAACGGGTTGAAGTTCGTCGCCGGCACGCGCTTAATTGACGACGAGGGCCAAGTTATTGCTGGAGCTGACGGGGCGGATGATCAGGTGTTTGTGGCCAAGCTTCCGAGCGGGACTATTTCCGAGGGTCCGGCGAATTACCTCAGCAATCTGCCTTCAGTTACGGGTGTCGTCACGGTCAACTAGGTCGCTCAGCTAGTCGGCATCTCCGAGGCATTCGCTCATCGTCGCCGGATCGACTCCGGCGTCGATCAGAACTTCCTCGCTGTGCTCGCCGAGGCGAGGCGCCGCCGGGCTGGTCCGAGAAGGCGTCTGCGAGAAGTGGATCGCTGGACCGAGCGTGCGAATCGTGCCGGCGGTGGGGTGCTCGACCTCTGCCAGAACCCCGGCAGCCAGCATCGACGGATCCGCCATCAGATCGGTCAGGTCCTGCACCGCTGAGCACGGCACGCCGCGCGCCTCGAGCAGCTCAAGCCACTCGCCGCGGCTTCGCGACTCGATCCGCTCTGCGAGCAGTGGAATCAAGACGTCCCTGTTATCAACGCGCGACGGGTTGCCGCTGAAGCGCGCGTCTTCGATCAGCTCGTCCACTTCAAGGACCTCGCAGAGGCCAGCCCAGTTGGCATCGGATACCACCGCGATCGCCAGCCACTTGCCGCCCGCGGCTTCAAAGGCTTGGTAAGGGATCGTGTCGTCGAAGGCTGGCAGCTCCATCGTCTCTGGATCACAGATCACGCGGTAGGCTTGGGCGGTCAAGATTGCCTCAAGCAGTGAAACGTCAATTCGTTGCCCCTTGCCGGTCCGCTCGCGGACGTAGAGCGCGGCGAGTATTCCCTGTACGCCCTGCGCAGCAGCGTAGGTGTCGGCGACGGTGATGCACGCCAGCCGCGGCTCGCCGTCAGGCGTACCCTGCCGCGACAGGACGCCGGTTAGCGCTTGAAGGATCAGATCGAGCGCCGGCTTACGACCCAGTTCCTCGGCCGGGCCAAAGCCTGAGATCGAGCAGTAGATCAAACGCTCGTTCGATCCGCGCAGGTCGGATTCACCGATGCCAATCCGCTCGGCAACACCGGGGCGGAAGTTCTCAACGACGATGTCAGCATTTTCCACCAGCTTGGCGGCTGCGGTGCGGCCAGCATCGGTCTTCAGGTCGAGCACGACACTGCGCTTGCCGCGGTTGAGGGCCATGAAGTTCATTCCCTCGCCGCCGAGGAAGGGTGGTCCGAAGTGGCGTGCGTCGTCGCCCCCGGGTGACTCCACTTTGATCACCTCGGCGCCAAGGTCTGCAAGCACCATCGTGCAGAGCGGCCCGGCGAAGAGGCGGGTGAAGTCAACGACTTTGAGGCCGTCGAGCGGGGTATCCATTGAGCTGCCTGTCATCAGAACACTGTCCTTGCTCTTCCGTTTGGCGATTTGGCTTCGTCTTTCAAGATTCCGACCATTTTTGCGTGGGCTTGTTGACCAAGCAGTTCATTCGCTAGCGCGCTCTGCTCGAACAGCGTTAGGGCCTGCTCGAGCGACGCTGGCAGCGGTGGTAGGTCGCGCTGTGAGTAGGCATCGCCGGTTGTCATCGGTGGCGGTACTGCGCTGCGTTCAAGTCCGCTCAGCCCAGCAATGATCTGCGCTGCAAGTGGCAGGTAGGGGTTGGCGTCTGACGCCGCGTCGCGCTGCTCGATCCTGGCGACCGCTTCGCTCTCAGCGATCACGCGCAGTGCGACGGTGCGGTTGTCGCCGCCCCAGCAAACCGCTGTCGGGCAGAACGAGTGGTCATCGCGGCGAAGGTAGGCGCGCGAAGTCGGCGAGCCAAGCACTGTCATCTCAGCCATCGCCTCAAGCAACCCGGCGAGGTACGCCTGCCCATCGGCGCTCATCTGGTCTGTATCCGGCGACCAGAAGCGGTTCTGCTCCCCGGCCCAGAGGCTCTGGTGGAAATGCATGCCGCTGCCTGAGTTCTCTGGCCACGGTTTAGCGTCGAAGCTAATTCCATAACCGGCGCCCTCTGCGATCTCACGCCCCCATGAACGCAGCAGGATGATCTGGTCAGCGGCAGCGAGCGCGTCGCCATGGTGCAGGTTCACCTCAAACTGACCACCGCCGTATTCGCAGTTGCTTGCCGTGACCGGGACGCCGTTGTTGCGAAGCGCACGGATAGGCCGCAGCACCGGCTCGTAGCGTTCGCCGGCGACGATCCCATACTGCTCGATCGTGTCAAAGACTGGCCGTCCCGTCGCCGGGTCACTGAGGAAGAACTCGAGTTCGGCGGCGGCGATCACGCGTGAACCGATCGCGGCGGCCTTCGCGATCGCCCGACGGAGGACTGAGCGCGTGCACCAGGGACTCTGGGACCCGTCCGCAGCGACCATATCGCAGAGCGCGAGCTTTCCGCCCTCGCCATCAGGGAGGAGGTAGACGGCGTCGGCGTCGGGCCTGAGCTGCAGCTCCTCGTCGACCGATGGCCAGCCTGCTTCCGCTGCGGTTACCGTCGCTGGCCGGTCGTCGTCTGGCGCTGGCAGCGTGTGGAGCCGCCCCTGGCGGTCAACCCAGCCGAGCTCTGCCCAGCGGCCCATCAGCCCACTTCTCCATAACGCTCAATGTCCCAATCCGAAAGCTGCTGCGGGTCTGCGGCCGCATCGCTGCGCATTATCGCTTCGCGGCGCGCAAGTTCCAGCGTGTCATGGACGAACATCTCGCCAAACCACTCGCGCGGCCAGTCGGCAGCGTCGAACTGGTCGGCGGCTTCGCTGTAGCTCAACGGCGCTTGCTCGGCGCTCGCTGCGTGCGGCGAACCGATTGCCGATACGAGCGCAGCAATCGCAAGGTATGGGCTGGCCTGTGGCGACGCAGCTACCGCATTGCCGTTCGTCAGCGGCTCGGCGCTTACCCAATCAAGCGGCAGCGGACGGCAGAGCAACGCGATGTCGTTGAGCCGGCCCTCTGCTTCAGCGTCGATCTGTGTGGCGGTGCTCAGCAGCATCCGCGCGGGCTGCTGGTCCGCTTCGAGCAGCGGCATCGCGGTGAGCGAATGGCCATCAACGAGCCCAATCTCGCACGCGGCTGAGCGCACTGCCACCAGCTGGTCTGCTGCCACAAGAGGCTCGGCGGGCGCCAACTCGGCGCTCAGCACGGCGCGGTCGCTGTCCCACTCCAGCCGCTCCAGCTCGATCCCTGACAGCTCAATTCCCTCGCGCCAGCGCTGCATGAAGGCAGGGGCTTCCTCACCTTGCCAGCCTGGCGCGAGTGGTCCTTCGCCAGCACGCAGCTCGAGCAAAGCGGTGATCGGGCCAACTTCGGTTAGCTCAGCGAAGATCCGCAAGAGTCCGCGGGGGTCGAGTGGTGAGCGCTCGCCGTGCGGGGTCAGAACCTCAGTCATCACCAGCGTGCTTCCCGGCGACCAGCCGCAGCGAATCAGCGAATCAAGGTCGGGGCGGGCGAAGACGTCGGGGTAGCCGGTGCGGAAGTTGGAGTAGTCGGTCGATTCGAAGATGTCGCAGTGGACGTCCCAGATCAACGCCCCGTCGCAGTAGGCCTGAAGGCCCTGTGGGTCGGCGACGAAGACTTCGCCGACAAGGCGCCGGCCGCGCAGCATCCCGTAGTGGTCAGCGATGCAGACGCGCACGGTGTCAATGCTCCCGTCCTCAACGGCGCTGCGCAGCTGATCGAGTGTCAGCCGCTCACTAGCCAACGCTTGCCTCGTCCGCCAATGGCTGCCCGAGCCAGTCGCGGTAGAAGCCTTCAAGGTCGGGCAGGAAGTCGTGAACCACTGGGTAGCCGGGGGGCACGGACTCAACGTCGAGCAAGGTGAAGTTGGTCGGGTCGTAGTACTCGCGGAGCACGTTCCAGCCCGGGTTGGGGCTCATCTTTTCGGGGTAGATCGCGTGCATCTCTTCGGAGCTGCCACGTACCCGAACTCGCGCCGTGAGCTTCCAGTTCTCGCGGTAGTCGCCGAAGACAAAGCCCGAGTCGGACTTTGTAACTCGGCGTCGGTCCGGCAGCTCGACGATGCAGAGGTGAAGGCCGATCGGCAGCAGGACGCGGTCTTCCGGGAACGGCCAGCGGCGCTGGACGATCTCAAGGTTGATCGCGAACCGTTCGATGTCTTTGCGGCCACCCTGAATTTGGCGAATCTGATGGTCGGGCAGCTTGCCGTCAATTAACGCTTCGAGCGTCTCAGCCGTGACCGCCGGGTCGCCACTAGGGGTGGGGCGCGGAACCTCCTCGCGCACCTCTGTCCGTGGCTGGCGCTGAAGTTCGTGAGGATCGCGGCCAGCGATTAGCTTGCGCGAGACGTCAACGGTCGGTGTTGGGATCTGGAAGACGAACTCTTCAGGCAGATCCCAGAAGCTGAGGAACTCAGTCGCCCACTGCTGAGAGAGGCGCATCGACTCGGCGTACATCCGCTGTACCTGAACCTCAAACGGCCCACTCGCGTCGGCGCCGTGTTCGAGGATTCGCTCGCGTTCGCTTTTCATCCACTCAGTCGTCGGCTGCGACTTGCTCGCGCGCGCGGAGCGGATCTCAGCGCGCCGCGCTTCGGTCGCCGCCTGGTCTACGCCACCGTCGTCACTAAGCACTACGCCGTGGACGCTGTCGGCGAGTCGTGGGATGACGTAGCCGCCTTCGACGTCATCGGCGACCGACTGCGGATCGCGCTCGATCGGGTCGCCGAGCCCTGAGCCACCGCGGAACGGCGATAGCGCGAGGTCACCTTCGGCCATCGCTTCCGGCATCGTCAAGGTTCGCTGGTCGAAGTCACGCTCGCCGCTGACGAGCATCATCGCCGACTCCTCGGTGTTGCCGTCAACGACCGGGTACGGCGCGCGCTCAGCGACTAGATCGAAGAAGTCTGTTCCGCGAATGTTGTGGCGGTAACCGGTCGCACCGGGGTAGCCGCCCCAAAGGCCCGACTGCATCGTCACTGCGCCGTTGCCCATGTTCTGGACCTCGAAGAACGGTGTTCCCCAGCAGAGCCGCAGCGATTCCCATCCCGAGCCGCCGCGGAAGCGTCCGGGGCCGGCGGTTGAAGCTTTGACGGCCGCGCCGAGAAAGACGAACGGTTCGTTGATCTCCCAGGTTTCAAGGTCGCCCATGTCGCCTTGGGGGTTGAACATCGCTGCCGCGTAGTCGAGCCCATCTGCGAACGGCTTGCCGCCGCCGCCGACGCATGACATGGCGAAGTTTGTGACCGAGGCTTGATTCCCGTATTGGTCGATGCCGCCGCCTTGGAAGGTGTTCGCAGACATCGCGTATGGCGCAAGCACCTCCTCGAGGAATCCGCGCGCGAAGAGACCGGTAGAGAGCCCCTTCAGTAGCCCCGTAAAGCTCGGGATGAGGAAGCGCCACGGTGAGCCGGTTGAGGCCTGGGGGTTTTGGTGGTTCGACCACGATCCGGGTGGGAAGTTTGTGCTGATCGCGTAGTAAGCGCCGTCGTTGATCTTGTCGTTGGCAAGAACTGTCTGCGTCAGCAGCACCCAGAGCGCCCCTTGCATCCCCGAAGGAGTGCAGTTGGCGGAGTGATGTCCCCAGCTCGAGGCGCCTTCGAAATCCAACTCAAGCCGCGCGTCACTGGTTATCCGCATCTCGACCGGAGCGTGCATCAGCGTGTCCACGCGAGCGTGGGTAGGCATCCGCTCCTCATGACCCAGCGTCATCTCGGCAAAGGCCGGCGCGCGGTAACGCCCGGGAATCGTCATCGTCGCTAGGTGGGTGCGGAAGGTGCGGCGCCCGTCCTCGATTACCTCGCGGCAGAACTCACCGAAGGGCTCTTCGCCGATATCGTCGATCAGCCGCTCAATCTGGTCGCGCGCGATCAGGCAGCCTGCAAGCCGGGTGCGCTCGTCGAGCATCCAATAGCGCGGCATCCGTGTTCCCTTGGCCGCCCCTTGCGTGTGGTCGCGGAAGAGCTCGTCGTTGGCCCCGACCTTGCGGCAAGGGATGTCGAGACCATCTTCAAAGCGCGAGATCGGGCCGAGCGGCAGGCTCCCTGGCGTACTGGCTCCAATCTCAATCACGTGGGTTACGCCAGCGACCCATCCAACCAGCGTCTCACCGCGGAAGACCGGCACGATCGTCTGCACGTCGGCGTTGTGGACATCGCCGATTATCGAGTCGTTGTTGCAGAAGACGTCGCCGGGGTTGACCCCGGGGTTCTCTTCAAAGCCTTCACGAATGATGTGCTTGATCACGTCCGACATCGTGTGCACGTGCACGATGATTCCAGTCGAGAGCGCGACAGAATCGCCTTCCGGCGTGTAGAACGCAAAGGCCAACTCGCCGAGCTCTTTGACGATCGGTGAGGCCGAGATGTTGAGCGCGGTCTCGCGCGCTGAGACGAGGCCACCGCGTAGCCGCGAGAAGATCTTCTCGAACAGGATTGGGTCGCTTCGCTTGAACGACAGCTCGCCTGTCAGGCCAGCATAGGAGCCGGTCTCTGTGAACTGCTGCTCACGTTCAGCGAGTAGCTTTTGCAGGGGGGTTAGCGTCGACTGGGCTGTAGTTGCCATCTGCGTCTTTTCAGTTGGATGTGTCAGAGAGGTGGAAGATGCGGTGGCGATCAAGCCGTGCCTCGCGGCCCGGCGGACTCGCGAATGTGGTTGCCGGTGCCTCGATGATCGCTGGACCGGTGATGATCTGGCCTGCCCGAACATCGTCCTGTTCGTAAATCGGCGTTGGCACATGGACTTCAGTCTGCGTCCACCAGACCGGCCGCTCGCCTTTCGGCACGGCTGGCTGATCGGTTTCTTCCTCTGTAGGGAGTACAGGCTTGGCAACGTCAGCCGAACCAACCAGCGCGAGCGAGGTGATCGTGTAGCCAAGCTCAGGAGAAGCAGCGCCGCTCGCATAGAGGCGCCCATAGAGGTCTTCAAAACGTGCGATCAGTTCCGCGGTGTCTGTCGGATTGGCGGCGTTCGCCGTCACCTCAATGTCGTTGAGCTGGCCGCTGTACTGCATGTTTGCCAGATACCTGAGCTGCACCTCGTTGGCGTCGATTCCAGAGCTGGCGAATGCGCCTAGCGCCCGCTCCTTGAGCTTGCTCCAAACCCGGTCGAGCCTTGCCGCTGTACCCGCAGGGTCGTCGCTCGAGATGGCGATCCCCGCGGTCTGGTCGAAACGGTAGGAGAAGTCACCACAAGCGCAGCCGTAAGCTGAGAAACCGGCCGCCCAAGTAGGTACAAGGACATCGTCGTACTGGGCCCCTTCGGTGTATCCAGCAACATGGAGTGGGCCGCCGCCCCCATAACAAAAGAGCGAGTAGTCGACCGGCGAATAGCCTTTCGCGAGCACCCGTGCCAAGGCTGCGTAGCGCAGCTGCTCCTCAAAGAGGTCGACTACCCCGCCTGCTGCCTTATCAAGGTCGAGCCTGAGTGGGTCGGCAACCTGACGCTTAACCTCGGCGCGCGCTCTCTCAATGTCGAGCTGGACTGCACCACCAAGGAAGTACTCGTGATTGAGGCGGCCGAGGACGAGGTTCAGGTCGGTCACGGTGACGGTCTCACACTTGCCTTCGGGCCAAGCTGTGCCTATTCGAGCTCCGGCCGAATCAGGCCCAATTTCAGGCCGCGCCGATGCAGGGTCGATTCTCACCGAAGAGCCAGTGCCAGCTCCGATCGATTCGATCTCAACCATCGGCAGGTTGAGCAGGTAACGGGCGATGTCAGGGGTCTGGCGAACAGCCAGCTGACCTTCGTTGATCAGCGCCAAGTCGAAGCTCGTGCCGCCGATGTCGGAGCAGACGACTCGGTTAGTTCCAAGCGCCTCGGAAAGGTGGCTGGCACCGACAACGCCGCCGATTGGGCCGGAAACGAGTGTGCGGGCAAGTTCACGCGAATCGATCGCGATCGTGCCGCCGTGTGCGGCCATTATGCGCAGGTCGAACCCGGCGCCCGCCTCGGCGACGGCGTCCTGAAGACGGCGAAACTGATGACGGGAAGGCTCGGCAGCGTAGGCCTCGATCAGTGTTGAGTTGAGGCGTGGAAAATCGCCGCGCAGCGGGTAGAGCTCGCTGGAGACAAAGAGCGGCAGGTTCGCCAGACCGGCCTCGGCCAGCATCTCTGAGGCTATCTCTGCGGTGCGCTGCTCGTGGGAGTTGTTGACAAAACTCTGCAGCAGGCAGATGACGATCGCATCGACCTCATCTTCGATCAACGCAGCAACAGCAGCGCGCACGTCGGCTTCGTAGAGTGGAATCGCTTCGCGGCCTTGGACATCAATGCGCCCACGAATACCGTGCATCCGCTTGCGAGGAACTAGTGGTTCGTTGTGGTAGTGCGTCGTCACGTGCAGGCGGTCGGCGTAAGTCATTCCCAGCCAAGTCTGTAGGCCGCGCTCCAACCGGAGGTAGTCCTCGAGCCCTCCGCTTACCAGGCAGCCGACGCGGGAACCCTTGCGTTCAAGCAAGCGATTGAGCATCGCAGTTCCCGAGAAGACACCGGCGACGATTGAAGGGAACGCCGTGGCGGTATCTGTGCCCCACTGGCCAAGAGCGTCAACGGTTGATTCCATCAAACCGCGCGACTCGTTGTCGGGCGTTGTCTGCGCTTTGCCGACAACGAAGTTGCCTTCGCCATCAACGATGAAGGAGTCGGTCATCGTACCGCCGGCGTCATAGGCGATCACGCGTGGCTTCCGCGGGCTGTTAATCATGCGTGGCTCACTGTACACAATGAATTCAGTGGCGCGGGGGGTCATATCCTGTGACGGGCATAGCGCAGCTTTCTACCCTACTTCCAGCTCTACGTGTCGCACTGCATCTGCGCGGGCGAGCTCAATGTGACTGACCAGCGCTTCCCTGGCCGCCTCGGAGTCGCCATTCTCTAGGGCTACGACGATCGTCTCGTGTTCGTTGACCATCTGACTTGGGTCGTGATCGTCGAGCATCTGCAAGTGATACATCCGCAGGGCGCTCGGCATCGACCAGAGCTGGCCCAGCACTTGGCGGATGATCACGTTGTCACTTGGTGCCACAACCAACGCGTGGAAGTCGCGGTTTAGCTCGAAGGTGCTGGCAACCTCGGCTGCTGTCTGCGGGTCAATCTTTGCGTTTAGGTCACGGAGCGTTGCAATCGCAACGGCTCCGTGCCGCCCCGCGACTTCGGCGGCAGCGTTTGGTTCCAGCGCCAGCCGTACGTCGTAGATGTCGAGCACTTCGCGAGCGGTGAATTCGCTGACGAGGTAGCCGCCACGCTGAGGCGCCGGCTGAACCAACCCTTCCTGTGCCAGACGCAGCAGTGCATCGCGCACCGGCGTTCGTGAGATAGTTAGCTCATCTGCCAGCGCGTTTTGAACCAGCCGCTGGTTTGGCTGTAGTCGAAAGTCACAGATAGCAGCGCGTAATTCACGGTAAACGCTTCCCGCGAGGTCTTCGGTGATCTGGCCGTCGAGTCGCAGCTCGAGGGGTTGAGCCGGGGGATTGATGTTGGTTGTCATAGCTGTTCGCGCTTTTCGGCCTGTGTTGAGACGGCGACCAGGATTGCAACGAAGCCGAGCAGCACGAAGGCTATCGCCGACCCAAGCGGCCAGTTGTTTGTGGCACCAAACTGGCTGTAGACCTGATTGGCAATCATCACGTCATTTTTTCCCCCGACCAGCTGCGGTGCAACGAAGTCCCCGGTAGAGAGACCCATTGTGAAGGTCGCTCCGGCGATCACGCCAGGCAGCGACAGAGGCACAACGAGAGTCAGAAAGGTCTTCAAGCGACCTACGCCGAGGTCCTTTGAAGCTTCAATCAAGCTGGGCGGGAGGCGCTCCAGCACGGCGTAGATCGTCAAGATCATGAACGGCGTGAAAATATGCGTCATGGTGATGATGACGGCGGTCTGCGAATAAAGCAGGTTGTTGAGGAAACTGTTCTCAAGGCCGAGCTGGTTAAGAACCGAACCCAACAGGCCGTTCTGTCCAAGGATCACCTTCCAAGCGTAAGCACGGAGAAGGTAGCTCGCCCAGAGTGGCACGATCACCAAGGCGTAGAGCATCAATCGTGTTCGTGAGTTGGCGACCTTAAAGGCCAAGAGGTAGGCAATCGGGAACGCCAGCAACGTCGCACAGATTGTGACCATCGCGCCGACTTTCAACGAACGCAACAGCGTAGGCATGTAAATATTTCCGGAGAGACTGTCTCCGAAGAAGACGAGCTTGTAATTCTGCAGGTTCCAGTTATCCGCTACGCCAAATGCGGTTGGCTCCCAGAGGCTTTGGAGGAACAGGAGGAAGTAGGGGACGCCAAAGAAGATCAGCATCCAGCCGACGACGGGGATGCCGAGGAAGGCGCGGCCCTTGCCCTCACTGACCTTGTGGTCGTTCTCCGGTGCCACCGGCGGCAGCCCTACCTGTGCTGCGGCATCGCTCATGCGTTCTCAGATGCTGCGAAGACGCGAATTCGATCGGAGTCGACGTGAAGGTAGACGTTGGCCCCCGGTTCGTAAGAAGATCCACGCGCCACGTGGGCTACGACGGTCTCCTCGCCACTCGTGATCTTCATCGCGATGTGGCCGCCAAGCAGGACCGAGTCCTGAACCACGGCTTCGCCAGCGTCCCCTGCTTCAACGCGCACATCAGTGGGACGAATGCTTACGCGCACGCGATCGCCACTGCTGAGCTGATCGTCGGTTGAGCCGCCAATTTCACCGAGGGGGCCGAGGTCAACGGTTGCGTGACCGCCCTCAATCCTCATAACGGTTCCGTGGACGATGTTGGTGTCGCCGATGAAGTCGGCAACAAAGGCCGTGAGCGGACGGTCAAAAATCTCTGCCGGACTGGCGTCTTGCTCAATGTGGCCGTGGCTCATAACGACGATTCGGTCGCTCATCGTCATCGCTTCTTCTTGGTCGTGCGTGACGTAGATGAAAGTCACTCCGACTTCGCGGTGGATCCGCTTTAGCTCGAACTGCATCTCTTTGCGGAGCTTGTAGTCGAGCGCGCCAAGTGGTTCATCGAGCAGCAAGACCTTCGGTTCCATAACGAGCGCGCGGGCCAGGGCA
>SYIT01000077.1 GCA_005798685.1 Actinomycetota bacterium
GAGCACGCAATCCTCCACCTGCTCTACGCCCGCTTCTTCTGCAAGGCGCTGGCCGACCTCGGCCACCTTGATGTAGACGAGCCGTTCGCGCGGCTCTTCACGCAGGGGATGATCACGCGCGACGGGGCGAAGATGTCTAAGTCGCGCGGCAACGTTGTCTCGCCGCAGGCGATCGTCGATCGCTACGGCGCTGACAGCGCGCGCGCCTACATTCTTTTCATCGGCGCGCCGGATCAGGATGCCGACTGGTCGGACGAGGGCGTTGAGGGCGTGCACCGGTTCCTCTCGCGCCTCTGGCGGCTGAGCGCCGAGGTAGCAGATCACGACGCGGCCAGCGCATCTGCCGGCGACGAGGCAGCCAACTTGGAGCTGATCCGCAAGGCGAATTGGGCGGTCGAGAAGGCGACCGGCGACATCGACCGCCGATTCGCCTTCAACACAGCAATCGCGGCGGTGATGGAACTGATCAACGAGGTATCACGCCTGCGTGAGAGCGCTGGCCTGGAGGCGCAACGCTTCGCGCTTGAGACGGCCTCCTCGCTCTGTTTCCCATTCGCCCCACACGTAACGACCGACGCCTACTTCCGCTTGACCGGCGAGCGCCTTTGGGAGCAGCCTTGGCCGACGGCCGACGCCGCGATGCTCGAGCGCGACACTTACGAGCTCGTCTGCCAGGTCAACGGCAAGCTTCGTGACCGTGTTGAGGTTGCCAGCGACGCCAGCAAGGAAGAGCTTGAGGCGGCTGCGCTCGCAGCGCCAAACGTGCAAACCCATCTTGGGGGGCGCGAAGCGAAGAAGGTGATCGTCGTTCCGGGCAAGCTCGTCAACATCGTCGTTGGCTGAGCGCTCTCTTGGCAGTGGCGGCGCGGTTCGGTAACGGGTGCGTGCTGGTCTCGTAACGCTGAGCTTCGTAGCGTCGCGACGATGCAGCAGATCCCGCGACCAGCCCTGATCATCGCGGCCGTCGTGGCAGTCGTTGGGTTGGCGCTCGGCGGCAGATCACTCGCGCAGCCGAATCCGCAAAGCACTACAGCCGCTGTACCCTACGAGCAGAGCTCTGCTGCGAAGACGTCGGCGCCGGCGGGACTAGTTGAGCGTGGCGAAGGGCGCACTCTCGTCCACGTTGCGGGCGCCGTGCGACGGCCCGGCGTTTACAAACTCCGCTCCGGCGCGCGCGTCCGCGACGCCGTGCGCCGCGCCGGAGGCGCCTCCAGCGACGGTGACGCAAACGCGATCAACCTGGCCGCAAAGGTCGCTGACGGAGCGCAGGTGATCGTGCCGCTGAAGGCTGGCAAACAGGCGGCGGGCGCAGCTCCGCCAGCCGCTGACGCCAGCGCGACCGCCCCACTTAGCCTTGGGAACGCAACCGCCGAACAGCTAGACACGCTCGATGGGGTTGGCCCGGCGACGGCAGAAAAGATCATCAAATGGCGCACCGAGAACGGTGGCTTTACGAGCATCGACGATCTCGGCGAAGTGCCAGGGATTGGGCCAAAGAAGCTTGAGGCGTTGCGCTCGCAAGTCACTCCGTGAGCTCCGCAGCTAAAGCGCTTCGCGGCCACCCGCGCCACCTGCTGGCCGGTGGGCTGTCACTTGGCCTTGCGATCGGCTGGCGCTCGCCGCTGCTGCTGGCGGCGCTGCTGTTGGTCGCCACCGCGCTCGCAATCACGGCGCAGTTCGGCGCGCCGCTGCTGCTGGCGCTAGCTGCGGCGCTTGTCTGCGGCGCGCTGCTGGCTGAGGCGAGGCTCTCGGCGCTCGGCTCTTCGAAGCTATCCGGGCTGATCGGCCACGCTGTACGCGGCGAGGTGACCTTCACGCAGGCGCCTCGCGTGAGCAAGTTTGGCTGGTCGGCGCTCGTGCGGCTACGCGGCGAACCGGTGCTCGTTCGCGGCAGCGAGCAGGCGCCACAGCTCGCAGTCGGCGAAATCGCCAACGTTTTCGGTTCGCTGCGACCGCTCACTGAAGATGACGGTTGGCTCGCTGCACAGCACGTGCGGGCGATTTTGCGCGTCAGCTCACTCCAACTTTCGGCCCGCCAGCGCGGCGGCCTAGTCGGCTTCGTTGATAGCGTCCGCGAGAGAGCAACCACGGCGCTCAGCGCGCAGTTGCCTGCGGCTGAAGCGGGGTTGCTGCGCGGGATGACGCTCGGCGACGACAGCGCGATCGGTAGCGAGCTGCGCAACGCGATGCGTCGCAGCGGTCTTGGGCACCTCGTTGCCGCCTCGGGCGCCAACGTCGCGCTGCTCGTCATGCTCGTCTTCGCGCTGGGCGCCGCGTTCGCAGCGCCCCGCTCGGTGCGGCTAGTTTTCGGGCTGCTGGCGATCGCGCTCTACGTTCCGCTCGCCGGCAGCGGCGCTTCAATTCAGCGCGCCGGGGTGATCGGCGTCGCCGTGCTCGTTGCGGCAATCGCCTCGCGGCCAAGCTCACGCTGGTATGCGCTGCTGCTAGCGGCCGTCGTCACTCTGGCGCTCGACCCGCTGGCCGCTGAGCAGCCGGGCTGGCAGCTCAGCTTTGCGGCTGTGGCCGCGATTGGCCTGCTTGCCGCGCCGCTGCGCGCGCAGCTTGAGGCGCGGCGAGTGCCGGCGCTGATAAGCGAACCACTCGCTCTGACCGCCGCCGCAACGCTCGGCAGCGCACCGGTCGCCGCGGCCGCCTTTGGAACGCTCTCGCTTGTATCGTTGCCGGCCAATTTGGCGGCGGCATTGATTGTTGCGCCGGTCACTTGGCTTGGGATGGTGGCCGCGGTCGTCGGTCAGGTCTCAACCTCACTGGCTGCCCCGCTGACCTGGTTGGCCTATTGGCCGCTCAGCGCAATCATCACGATTGCGCGATTCAGTGCTGCGCTTCCCGCCGCGCAGGTGAACGCTGGCGCCCCGCTCGTCGCCGCAGGCTGCCTGAGCTTGGCGCTGCTGGTGCTCTACGGCCGCGGCCGCAAACACGTGGTTGCTGCCAGCGCGCTCTGCGCCGTGCTGGCAGCGCTGGCAGTTTGGCTCTCGCGCGAGCGCGCTGCGATCGGCCCCGCTCCCGCCGGCACTGTACGGCTGAGCTTCCTCGACATCGGTCAAGGCGACGCCACACTGCTCCAGAGCGACGGGTACGCCGCGCTGGTTGACAGCGGACCGCCCGGCGGCGGGATCGTCGAACGCCTGCGCGAGGAAGGAGTGGGGAAGCTTGACCTGCTGGTTGCAACGCACGCCCAGGCAGATCATTTAGGCGCCGCCGATGAGGTTCTCGAAGCCATCCCGGTTGCGGCGCTGCTCGACGGCCGCGACGGCGTTGTTGAGCCGGAAGGGGCGGCGATGGAAGCGAGCGCCCGGCGAAAGAATGTGCCGCTGGTCACCGCGGTGGCTGGGGATTCAATCAAGCTTGGTGCGCTAACGCTTGAGATTCTCTCACCGGCTGCCGACTCTCGTCCGGCGCCAGGGGACGATCCAAACCGTCGCGCGATCGTGATCCTCGCGAGCGCCCCTGGGCTGCGCCTGCTGTTGACAGCCGACGCTGAATCCGACGTCATCGCCCCACTTCAGCTGCCGCCGATTGACGTCCTCAAGGTCAGCCACCACGGCAGCTCAGACGAGGCTCTTGCTCCGCTGCTGAATCGGATCGAGCCGCGAATCGCGGTTATTGAGGTCGGCGCGCGCAACATCTACGGCCACCCTGCCGCGGCGACGTTAGCTGCGCTGAGCGAGGCGGGCGTCACGACCTGGCGCACCGATAAAGACGGCACAGTGCGGATTGAAATTGACAACGACGGGCTGCACGTCCAGCGGCCGACATAAACTGACGTTCTTGCCCGACTTTCAGGCCGCATATTTGATTCACGGCGAGGATCACGGTCGCGTTGCCGAGCGGCGTGGCAAGCTCGCCGCACTCGCTGAGCTGGAAGCTGGAGCCGGGGGAATTGAACAGTTCGAGGCCGCCAGCTCAGAGCCCGCGGCTATCGCTGCGGCGCTAAGCGCGATGACATTCGCCGTCGGTTGGCGCTTCTTGATAATCAGTGGCTGCGAGCGCTGGCGCGACGCCGACGTCAAAGCCGACCTCGCAGCGGCGATGGCGGCGATGCCAGAGGAGACGACGGTCGCCTTCTTCGCCTGCGAGGACGGCCGTCAGAAGGCGCCAGAGGCGCTGCACAAGGCCGTGAAGGCGCTCGGCGGGCCGATCGCCAACGAGGGCGTGCTGAAGTCAAAGGAACTGCCGCCTTGGGCGATCGCGCAGGCAGCCGCAATGTCAATCACGCTCGACGGGGCGGGGGCGCAGGCGCTGATCGCACAGGTTGGTGAACGCCAGCAGCGGCTACTGCGCGAACTGGAGAAGCTTGCGCTCGAATACGGGCCAGGGGCAAAGATCGGCGTTGAGGAGGTGGGCGAATCGGCCGCGAACTCTTCAGAGCTGCTCGTCTGGGGCCTAGTCGACGCGATCGTCGCGCGCGATCAACGGACGGCGATCGTCACCTTCCTGCGGCTGCGTGACCAGAACGAGGATGGCGGCCGCCTCGCCGTGGCGATTGTTCGGCGCCTGCGTGACGTAATGGCGATTGCAGAACGGCTTCAGGCGGGAGCGAGCGATTCGCAGGCGGCGGCTGGTATTGCCGGCGGCAGCTACGCAGTAAAGCGTCGGCTGGGGGAGGCGCGTAGCGCAGACCCCGAGCTCCTGCGCGAGGCGACTGAAGCGCTCGCGGCGCTAGAGCTCGCTAGCCGCGGCGGCAGCGCGCTCGATCAGGACACGGAGACGCTACGAGTGATCGAGCGGATAGCTGCTTAGCGCTAGGCACTTACGCCGGCACGGATCCGCGTGGCGCGGGACTTCTTGCGCGAGCCGGTGTTCTTGTGCAGGGCGCCGTGGGCAACGGCCTTGTCGATCATTGACGCGAGCTTCAAGTGTTCGGCGTCCGCGACAACGTTGTCACCGGCCTTGACGGCATCCTCAAGGCGACGCTGGAAGGTCTTGATCGCCGACGTGTAGCGGCGGTTCTCAAGGCGCTCGCGTTCGCTCCTTGCGTTGCGCTTCTTCTGAGAATTGAGATTAGCCATAGCCGAAGGCGGATTCTAGCGCCCTGCCTATTCGCCGGGGCCGACCCTTAGGATTCAGCGCTAGTGACCTCGAGGCCAGGTAGCCCAGACGACCCGGAGCCGGAGGATGATCCCGGCGCCGAAGAGGCCGTGCTCGACGCCGCGATCATTGGCGGCGTACTGCCGGCCAGCGACGCCGAGGCAGGTGCCTACGCGGCCCGCGTCGCGGTTCGAAAGATCGATGACGAGGCACCCCAGGCTCCTAGAGCGAAGGCTGGCGTCGCGCGCAATACCGTTCTTTTCTCGGTCGCGACCGGGCTCTCGCGCGTCGCCGGCCTTGCGCGCGAAATTCTCGCCGCCAGCTACTTCGGTACGAGCGGCGCCGCATCGGCCTTCACGATCGCCTTCCAGCTCCCAAACCTTGTCCGCGGCCTCTTCGCCGACGCCGCGCTGAGCGCCGCTTTCGTCCCTGTCTTCGCTGAGTTTCTTGAGCAGAAGCGTCGCCGCGAGGCAATTCTCTTAGCCTCGACGCTGTTCTGGATTATCTTGCTGGTGCTCGGCGCGCTCAGCGCGCTCTTCATCTTTGCCGCCGGCGTTCTGGTTCCGCTCTTCATTCCCGGTGACAACTTCACGCCGCAGCTGATCGACCTTGCCGTCGGGCTCTCGCAGGTGCTCTTCCCAATCGTCGTGCTGCTCGGTATCAACGGACTGCTGGTCGGAATCGTCAACAGTTACCACAACTTCACGATTCCCGCGCTCGCGCCGCTGGTCTGGAACGTTGTGATCATCGGCGCGCTAATTGCGCTGCGGCCGATGTTCAGTGGCGACGACCAGATCTACGCCTATGCGATCGGTGTGCTGCTCGGCACGATCGTCCAGTTGCTGATGGTGATTCCAGTACTGGCGAAGATCGACTTCCGGCTGAAGTTCCACTTCAACTGGCGCGACCCTGGCGTGACGCGCGTTCTGAAGCTGATGATTCCGGTAACGATTGGGCTCGGCGTCATCAACGCCGACCTAGTGATCAACTCTGTGGTCGGCGCTCTGATCTCGGACAGCGCCCCACGCGCGATCGACGCCGCATTCCGCATCTACATGCTGCCGCAAGGAATCTTCAGCGTCGCGCTGGCGACGGTTTTATTCCCATCGCTCAGTCGCCTCGTGGCGCGCGGCGACATCAGCGGCTTGCGCGCCCTCGTAGGTACCGGCACGCGGCAGAACCTGCTGCTGCTGGTTCCGGCAGCGGCCGCGACAATGGCGCTGGCCGTTCCAATCACCGAGCTGATTTACCAGTACGGAGCCTTCAATGCCGATTCAACCGAGGAGGTTTCGACGGCGCTCTTCTGGCTCGCCTTCTCGATGCCTTTTGCCGGGCTGAACCTGCTGCTCACGCGAACATTCTTTTCGCTTCAGCGGCCGTGGATTCCAAGCGCGCTCGCGGCCGCCAACCTCGTCGTCAACACCGTCGTCTCGCTGGCGCTTTACAAGCCGCTTGGAATCGCCGGCCCGGTGATCGGCACGGTTGTTGCGAGCGCCGGTATGACGGCCGCTCAGATGATTTACCTGCGTCGCCAGCTCGGCGGTTCGATCGAAGGCCGCCAGACGATGATCACGGCAATCAAGGTGATTTTTTCCGCCGCCCTGTTGATCATCGCTAGCCGCGGTATCTGGCTCCTTGTCGACGGTGCGATCGGTAGCGCCGGTCCGCTGACGCGCTTGATCGGCGTACTACCAGCGCTCGCCGCCGGACTGCTCATCTATCTGGCCGCCGTCAAACTGTTGCGGGTCCGCGAGGCCGATCAGATCCTTCACTTCTTCACCAGTCGCCTGCGCCGCCTGAGCTCCTGAGGAAGGGCCGTTCGAACTCGCCCTACGCTGTATCCCGAGCACAAGCCGCCATGGAACAGTCACTAATACGCAACTTCTCGATCATCGCCCACATCGATCACGGCA
>SYIT01000078.1 GCA_005798685.1 Actinomycetota bacterium
GCCTCTTCCTTGGAGCGCAGCGAGGTGATCGACTCGCTCCTTGGATCAAAGTGGAGCGTCTCCTGAGTGACGCCCTCCCCCGCTTCGATGACGGCGCGTTGGCGCTCAACCTCGGCGCGGATGCCGCGCTCGATGAAACGGAAGGAGTTCATGTTCTTGAGCTCCGTCTTAGTGCCGAGCTGCTCTGTGCCGACCGGCCGCAAAGAGATATTGGCGTCGCAACGCAGCGAGCCTTCCTCCATGTTGACGTCGCTGACGCCCAGCGTCCGTAGCGTCGTTCGCAGCAGGCGGAGCCATTCGCCTGCCTGTTCAGCCGAACGGAGCTCCGGCCCGGTGACGATCTCGGCGAGCGGCGTGCCGCCGCGATTGAAGTCCACGATCGAGCTGTCGGCGCCCGCAATCCGCCCGCTCTTCCCAGCGTGGTTGAGCTTTGCAGCGTCCTCTTCCAGATGAACCCGGTGGATTCTCACCTCGCCGAGATGACCGCCCGAGCAGAGCGGCAGATCAAACTGGCTGATCTGATAACCCTTCGGCAGGTCGGGATAGAAGTAGTTCTTGCGATGGAAGGCTGAGACCGGCGCCAGCTCTGATTCCAGTGCCATGCCGATCATCAGGCCGTAATGAATCGCCTCCGCGTTTGCTACCGGAAGCGCGCCGGGAAGGCCGAGGCAGACCGGGCAGGTGCGGCTGTTTGGCGGCTCGCCGAAACCGAGTGCGCAGCCGCAGAACATCTTCGTCGCGGTCCGGAGCTGAACGTGAATTTCGAGTCCAATTACAGGCTCCAACTCTTGATCGGTCATCAAGCGCTCCCCCAAGTGACTGAGCCGTCAAAGCCAATTGCCTGCTCAAGCGCGTGCGCGGCGCTGAGGATTCGGTTCTCGCTGAATGCGGGCCCGCAGATCTGTAGGCCCACTGGAAGACCTTCGCTGAGCCCCGAAGGAATCGAGATCGCCGGCGTTCCGGCGAGCGACATCGGGATCGTAAAGAGGTCGCTGAGGTACATCGAGAGCGGGTCGGTTGTTCGCTCACCGAGGCCGAAGGCAACCGTTGGACTGGTCGGTGTGACGATCAAATCGGCCTGCTTGAAGACCGAGGCGAGATCTTGCGCAACAACTGTGCGGACGCGCTGAGCGCGACCGTAGTAGGCGTCGTAGTAGCCGGACGAAAGCGCGTAGGTGCCGATTAGGATTCGGCGCTTCACCTCAGCGCCAAACCCATCGTGGCGCGTTTCGGTGTACATCGCATCAAGATTGTCTTCCTCGACGCGGAGCCCATAGCGCACTCCATCGAAGCGAGAGAGGTTAGAGGAGGCCTCTGCCGGTGCAATCACGTAGTAGGCGCTCAGGGCGTAGGGCGCGCTTGGGATTTCGCAGCTGATAACTGTGGCTCCAAGGCTGCGCGCCGTCTCGAGCGCGGCCTCAAAAGACGAGCGCACACCAGGCTCGATTCCCTCGCCTTCGACGAGCGCAGTCGGCACCGCAAGCTTCAGTCCGTCGAGCCGCTCGCTGGTTGGAAGCCCGATCTGTTCAGGGAAGGCAACGGAGGTCGCGTCGGCGCGGTCTCGGCCGACAAGGTGGCGGTAGAAGAGCGCGGCGTCGGTTACGTCGCGCGTTAGAGGGCCAGCGCTGTCAAGTGACGAAGCGAAAGCGATCATGCCGTAGCGAGAAACGGCGCCATAGGTCGGCTTCAGTCCAACGACGCCGCAGAGCGCGGCCGGTTGGCGAATCGAACCACCGGTGTCGGTTCCGAGCGCCCAAGGTGCCAGACCAGCCGCGACCGCTGCAGCGCTTCCACCCGAGGAGCCGCCAGGAACGCGGCCGTGATCCCAAGGGTTCAGCACGGGCCCGTAGGCTGAGTTCTCGTTTGACGAGCCCATCGCAAACTCGTCTTGGTTGGTCTTGCCGAGCAGCGGGGCACCGGCCGCTTCGAGCTTGGCGACGGCGGTTGCCGTGTACGGCGGGCAGTAGCCGGCGAGGATCTTTGAGCCGGCCCCGCTGGGAATGCCCTCCGTGCAGAAGAGATCTTTGACGGCGAGCGGAACGCCGCCGAGCGGCCCATCGACGGCACTTGGCTCTGCCTCGGCGACCCAGCTGAACGCGTTCAGCTGATCGGCGCCCGCGCGGGCGCGGTAATGCTCGAACAGATCACCTCGCGATAGCCCACCATCTGCGATCGCAGCGGCCGCAGCCGCGGCACTAAGCGCGCCAATGTCGGAGGCCATCTACTCGCCCTGGGGGCTTGGGACGAGGAAACCGTCGCCGCGAACTGCCGGCGCCGGGGCCAGCGCGACTTCACATCGAAGCGACGGGCGCGGCTGGTCTGCGCGGAGCGAGTCGGCGACGTCGCCGATGTGGGCGGTCGGTTCGACGCCGTCTAGATCGAGCTGATCGATCGCTGCCACGTGCCCGAGAATCGACGAGAGCTCGGCGGCTGTCGTCTCGAGCTCGTCCTCGTGAAGGGCGAGCCGCGCGAGGCGCGCAACGTGGAGGAGTTCATTGCGGTCGATCATCGGCCGTCCCAGTCTACGCCGCTGCCGTACCGGGCCCTTCGCCGGGCGGCGCCGGTCTCGGCGGCGGTGGGCTGTAGGCGCGAGAGCGACCGTCGGTTCTTTCACTACGGATTGAAACTAATGAGCCGGCAGTGAGCAGAACCGTTGACGCAGCTCCAATCCAACCGCTCGGCTCGAGCCCAACCTCGGAGGCGGGAAGATCGACGCCAAGACCAGGGCGGCTTAGCAGCACGAGCAGTAGCGCGATCGACGTCGGGATCGCAACGGCCCCGAGCGTCGCGCCGAACGGCAAAGTCGCCGCGTCGCCGGCGCCGATCGCAAAAGTAAGAAAAAGGCTAATTCCAATCACCGCAGTGATGATCAGCATGGTCACCATCAGCCAGCCGAGCCCGTGCCAGCCGGTGACTGTGATCGTTAGCTCGCGCGGCGGGAACATTTCGAGCGTCACCGCGTAAGAAAACCACTGCTGCCAAAGCGTGGCCAGGATCCCAAGCGCGCCGGCGAGAACGGCCCACTCGCTGGCGCGGACGTATTTCACGCCTGCTCAACCGCCATCCGCGCTGCGATCACAGTGTTGTCAAGCAGGCAGGCGATCGTCATCGGACCGACGCCCCCAGGAACCGGGGTAACCGCCCCGGCAACTGAGCTGACGGCTTCGAAGTCGACGTCGCCACAGAGCACGTCGTCAACGCGATTGATGCCAACATCGATCACGACGGCGCCCGGCTTCACGAAGTTCCCGGCGACCATTCGCGGCCGACCCACGGCCGCGATCAGTACATCGGCGCGCGCGCAAGTACCCGGCAGATCCTCCGTCCGCGAGTGACAGATCGTCACCGTTGCGCTGCGTTCGAGCAGCAACTGCGCCATCGGCTTGCCAAACAGATTGGAGCGACCGATCACGACCGCGACGGCGCCCTCCAAATCGGCGCCAGCGTCGTCGAGCAGCATCATCACAGCACGCGGAGTGCAAGGCCGAAGGCCGGGCCGACCGAGCGCCAGAAGCCCGGCGCTCGTCGTAGTCAGACCATCGACGTCCTTGAGCGGGTCGACGAGCCCTGTTAGCTCAACTCCGTCAAGCTGGTCAGGCACTGGGAGCTGACAGATGATGCCGCTGATCGCCGGGTTCGCGTTCGCCTCTTCGATCGTCGCAATCGCCTGCTCGCGCGTTGCGTCATTCGGGAGCTTGAAGCTGAACCCTTCGATGCCAACCTCAGCGCAGGAGCGCTGCTTGCTAGCCACGTAAACGGCGCTCGCTGGGTCGTCCCCGATCAGAATCGTCGCAAGCCCTGGCGGGCGGCCGTACTGCTCAGTGAACACAGCGGCGTCGGCGGCGACCTGCTCGCGCAGCTTGGTGGCAACTGCTTTTCCGTCGATCACTTTGGTGCTCATAAGCGAATTCTTACTAGCGCGCCCGAATCGGCGCGTACTGAGCCATCAACTTGCGCTCCTCGCCGCTAGCTGCAAAACGCACGATCAGAATGCCGCCGGGCTCTACGCCGATCACAACGCCGTCGCCAAAGGCGGCGTGGACTACGTCGTCGCCGACGCCGAAATTGACGCTAGCTATCGCCGGGGATTCGTGCGCAGCGGCCGCCGATTCCCACGAGTCCGGCCTGCCACGTGGCCTACCTCCAATCGGCGCCGAGTACTGGTCATCCTCTTGATCGAGCAAGCCGACGGGAAGCTCGCTAAGAAAGCGGCTTGGGACTCCGCTCGTCTGCGCTCCGAAGACGTTGCGCTGGCGCGCGCTGGTCATCGTCAGGTTTCGCATTGCTCGCGTGATGCCGACGTAACAGAGCCGCCGTTCCTCCTCCAACGTTCCCTCGTCGATCGAACGCGAGTGCGGGAAGAGGCCATCCTCGCAGCCGATGATGAAGACGACGGGATACTCAAGGCCCTTCGCATTATGGAGCGTCATCAGCGTGATGAGCGACTCGTCATCTTGGCGACTATCGGCGTCGGCAACGAGTGAAACCTGCTGAAGGAAGAGGTCAAGGCTATCGTCCTCGGCGTCGGCTGCGGCGTCAAACTCGCGAGCCACCTCGACCAGCTCCTCAAGGTTCTCGAGCCTTCCTGCCGCCTCGATTGTGCGCTCGTTTTCGAGCCACTCGACATAACCGCTTTCGTGGATCACGGCGTCAAGCAGGTCGCCGATCGGAACGCCCTGCTGCTGCCGTTGACGCAGTCCCTCCATCGTCTCGTTAAAGCGGCCGAGAGCCTTGATGGCGGCCTTGCCCAGCCCCGGTACCGCTTCGGGCTGGGCGGCGGCCTCCCAGATGCTCAGTCCGGTCGTCTGGGCGTGGGTGAGGACGCGCGAAAGCGACGTTTGCCCGAGCCCGCGCCGCGGCGTGTTAGCGACGCGCTGGAAGCTGACCGCGTCCTGACCGTTGATCAGTAGCGTCAAATAGGCGATCGCGTCCTTAACCTCAGCGCGGTCATAGAACTTTGTGCCACCCACCACCTGATAGGGAATCTCGCGACGGACGAGCGTGTCCTCGAGCACCCGCGACTGCGAGTTCATGCGATAGAAAACGGCTACCTCTGAGCGCGTGAGTCCTTCGTCAACGAGTCGCTCGATCTCGCCGGCGACGTAGCGAGCCTCAGAGTGTTCGTCATCGAGCGTGCGCAAGACGATTGAATCTCCCTCGCCAAGGTCGGTCCAGAGCGTCTTGGGCATCTGGTCGCGGTTGTTCGAAATAATCGCATTGGCGGCATCGAGGACGGTCTGCGTTGAGCGGTAGTTCTGTTCAAGTTTGATCACTGTGGCGTCGGGGAAGTCGTCCTTGAAGTCAAGAATGTTGCGGATATCGGCGCCACGGAAGCCGTAAACCGATTGAGCGTCGTCACCAACAACGGCGATGTTGCGGTGCTCGGAGACGAGCAGCTGCAGCAGCCGGTATTGGGCGTGATTTGTGTCTTGGTACTCGTCGACAAGTACGAAGCGAAAGGTCTTGCCGTAACGCTCGCGGACCTCCGGAAAGCGTTCGAACAGCGTCACTGTGCGACCAATCAGATCGTCGAAGTCCATCGCATTCATCCGCAGCAGTGACTTTTCGTAGAGCGTGTAAACCTCGGCGACGGTTCGTTCGAAGAAGTCACCAACCATCTCGCTGTATTCGTCCGGCCCGCGGAGCCGATTCTTCGCGTCGGAGATCTGCCGCTGGATCGCCGCCGGAGTAAACCGTTTTGTGTCGATGCCAAGTTCATCGAGGCACTGCTTGATCAATCGGCGGCTGTCGGATTGGTCATAGATCGTGTAGCCGCGCGTGTACCCAATCCTTTCCGCCTCAACGCGCAGAATCCGCGCGCAGGCCGAATGGAAGGTCATCACCCACATGCCCCGCGTCGAGTGGCCGAGCAGGTGTTCGACGCGGCCGCGCATCACTTCAGCTGCCTTATTTGTGAAGGTGATCGCGAGGATCTCCCCGGCGCTGGCGCGGCCGGTTTCCACCAGCCACGCAAGACGGTGGGTCAGCAC
>SYIT01000079.1 GCA_005798685.1 Actinomycetota bacterium
CTCATCGTTCCTGGATCGACGTTGATGTAGGGATCAAACTTCTGCAGGCCGACGGTCAAGCCTCGGGCAACCAATAGCCGCCCGATTGAGGCGGCGGCGATTCCTTTTCCTAGAGATGAGACAACTCCGCCTGTGACGAAGATGTGACGGGGCTGGCGTTGAGCGTCAGGCACGATGAGCAATTCTCCCCAGAGAGTCTAGATCACTTAGGCCCGGAGTCGATTCGACGAGCGTGTTGATCGAACGAACTTCTCCGTAAATGGTTAATAGAACGAGTACTGCCGCTGCAATCGCGAGCCCAGTTGTCCCGAGCACAAGTACAAGCCAGATGCCGGCAACGACGCCGATGACGTTTGAGCCGCTGTCCCCGAGGATCCCGCGCTCGCGCAGGTCAAACGCGCCACAGACGAGGATCGGACCGACCCAGAGACCGAGGTTGAAAAGCGAGTCGAAGCTCCACGCGCCGAGCGTGCAACCAACGCCGACGAGCAAGAAAACCTTGACCGAGCGGCCAGGGCGCAGGTCGAGCAGGTTGAAAAAGTTTGTCGCCAGCACAATCACCAGCGAAGCGAGCAGGAAGCGGACAACGCCGTCCTGCGTGATGGCGCACCAAGCGAGCGCCAGCCCGAGCGTGCCAAAAGCCTTCAGCGCGCCGGTACTGAAGGCGCCGCCGATCGCCGCGCCGCCGTGGCCGCGCCAGCCGCGTGAGTTGCCAGCGAAGGCGTCATCGGCGATACCGAGCGCAACAACCCCGAGAATCAGTGGAAGGCCGACGAGGTCAAGCGTATTTAGGTCGAAGAGACCGGCGAGCAGCGCTAGCGGAATCAACGCCGCCAGCGCAGCGGCCGGGATCAGCAGGCCGAGCGGGCAGGGAAGCATCTGATCGCGGTAGTTGGAGCGAAGGTGACCGCCCTCTCTGAGGAAGCTGACGAGCGGGCGGGAAAGCGCGAGCGCGAGAATCGAAGCGAGGATCAGTGGCAGCGCTGGCACCTGCGCAACCTACATAGCGTCGCGGACGAGCTTTTCTCGCAAAGCGGCCTGGCTCCGCTACCTTTGGAGCGATTCCGAAAGAGGAGCGAATGATGAGCAGCGAGGATCCGATCAAGCCTTCCGAGATGACCGATGAGCACTGGCGCCAGAAGCTTGACCCGGAAGCCTTCGCGGTGCTGCGTGAGGCAGCGACCGAACCAGCCTTCAGCGGCGCCTACAACGACGAGAAGGGCGTTGGGATGTTCCGCTGCAAGGGGTGCGACGCAGAGCTCTTCGCCTCCGACACGAAGTTCGACTCCGGCACCGGCTGGCCAAGCTTTACCGATCCGGTTGTCTCCAGCGCCGTCACGCTGGTCGACGACAACTCACACGGGATGCGCCGCACCGAGGCGATCTGCTCCAGCTGCGGCGGCCACCTCGGGCACGTCTTCGAAGACGGCCCTGGCGCCAGTGGTCAGCGCTGGTGCATCAACTCCGCGGCGCTCAACTTCCAGCCGCACGACTAGCCGCCCGCCAGCTCCGGGCCAGGAAGCAGGCTCCCTGCATTGGGGCCACTACCGAAGCTCCCCTGGGCGCCTGCAAGAGCGAAGACGAGAGCGGCCTGACCGGCGACCAAGTTCACGTCGTCAACGCTGGAGAGGCCACGCTGTCGGTACCAAACAATCTGACTAGGCCGCGTTGCCTCCGATTGAACACCAACTGCCGGGCTTCGCGTCCCCTTCAGGCCGGCCATCATCCCGTCCTCGAGGCGGTTGGTGTTGGCCGCCGCCTCGCCGGTGAGTACGCGTGGGACCCGCACCACGACGACAGCACTGAACGGCCCGAGGCCGCCTGCACGGGTAGAGAAAAGGACGCTCGCTTCACTCCTGAGGAGCCGCCCTCCAAGGATCAACTGGCGGCCAATCGACTTGCCAAACGGCGTCAGCAGGTTCGGCGTCTCGTCGAGCTGGCCGTAGCGCTTGCTTGTGGCAGCATCTGCCAGAGCGGCTGTGTCCGGTGGCTCTTTTAGCGCCAGCGTGCCGCTGAGGTCGGCTCCTGTCCCCTCGAGCGCGGCTCGGACGTCGGCGGCGATTGACTCGTTCGGCTCGCCGAGGAAGAGCAGCCCAACCTTCGCCCCCTGAAGCCTTCCAGCAACAACAAACGGGTACGACGCCTTCGCATAGCGCTGCTGAGCCTCGAACTGTGCGGTCGCCGCCTGCTCCTTCTCTTGCGCCGCGCGTACGTCATCACGCAGGCTCGAGCGCAGCTGCTTTTCAGCCGACGAGACAAGGCCAGCGTCGCCGATCGCCACGCCGAGCAGCACGCCGACAGCCAGAGCCACGAGAACTGCGGCAAGCGATACGGCGTGGTAGCGGAAATCAAACACGGCGCGACCCTAGACGTTCCCGCCAAGCAGCACGCGCAGCTTGAGCCAGAAAAGATCGAACACCTCTCGCAGCGCCGGCGTCACGAGCACAACGATCATGAAGGCCACTACCCCCGCGGCGAGCACGATCACCGCCGGCGAGAGCCCGGGCGACGGTCGGTAGAGGCGGCTCACGCCCTTCGCATCGACGATCTTCTCGCCAAGACGCAGCCTTATCAGAAATGTTGACGACATCCCGCGGCGGTTCTTGTCGAGGAACTCGACGAGGTTGAACTGTGAACCAACCGAGACGATCAGCGAAGCGCCCTTCTCGGCGGCTATCAACATCGCCACGTCTTGGCTCGTTCCCGGCGCAGGGACGACCTTGTGTTCGAGCGAGAGGTTGTTGAGCAGCTCACGGCCCGGCGCGCGGCCGTCGGGATAGGCGTGGACGACTAGCTCAGCCCCGCTGCGCAGCGTGGCGTCGGAGGCCGAATCCATGTCGCCAACGATCATGTCTGGCGTGAAGCCCTCCTCGATGATCGCATTGGCGCCGCCGTCGACGCCAACGAGAACCGGTCGCGTGTCACGAATGTAGGGCCGCAGCGCCTGCAAGTCGGCTTGGTGATCGACCCCCCGAACAACTATCAGCGCCGGCCGGTCGCGAAACGCGGTGTCGAAGCGCGGCAGCTCGATCTTGCCGGAGAGAAGGTCCTGTTCCTCCACCATGTGTTCGACCGTGTTCCGCGCGAAGGCCTCAAGCGCGCCGCCGATTTCCAGCCGCCGCTGAGCGTTGTCGGCGCGAACCATCCGGGGCTCTTGAAGCGCGCCGACGACGAGCAGCTCACCATTACGCCAAACCTCGCCGCCGCGCAGCTCAAGCCGGTCGCCGTCGCGACAGATTTTAAAGAGTCGATCGTCGGGGAGATCGATCAGCGTGATCCCAGCCTCGATCAGTAACAGCGGTCCCATGTTCGGGTACTCCTCAGAGCGAGAGGCGCGGCAGTTGAGCACGGCGAGCGCCTCGGCCGAAATTAGATCCTCAGCTGAGACGCGGTCAAGATCGTCATGGTCGATTAGCGCAATCTCACCTGGCCGCAGGCTGCGAACGAGCCTCTTTGTCCGTCGGCCACTGCGCACGGTGCCGTGAGTCGATCGGTTCGAACTCGTCTGGGCGGGAAGCGTCATCGCACCGCAAGTTTATGCCTTGCGCCGAAAATTCAGCTAAGCGGCGTTGCGTAGCTCGCGCGCGTGGCGCAGCGCGGCGCTGTCGTCCTCCTCGGCGCCAAGCATCCGCACAAGCTCACCGACAACCTCGGGCTCGCGGAGCTCGGTCACCGTCGTCAAGACCGGATCGGTCGCCGAGTCCTTCTCAATCGAGAAATGGCGCTCGGCCAGCGAGGCGATCTGCGGAAGGTGCGTGATGCAGAGGACCTGGCGGTCGGCGGCAAGGCCGCGCAGGCGCTCGCCGACTGCACGGGCCGTTTTTCCGCCAACGCCAGCATCGATCTCATCGAAGACCAACGTCGTCGTCGCGCCATCGTTCGCAACGCCAAGCAGCGCCAACATCACGCGCGAGAGCTCACCTCCTGAGGCGATCTCGCGCAGCGGGCCAGCCGGAACTCCTGGATTGGTGGCGATCATGAACTCGGCCGCATCAGCGCCCGTCGGGCCGCTGTCACGCAAAGTCAGCTCGACAGCGAAGCTGGCGCCGACCATCGCCAACTCGTCGAGGCGTTCGCAGACCTGCTTTGCAAGCTTGGGCGCCGCAGCGCTACGCGCCTTGTGCAGCCGTGATGCCAGCTCCGAGGCGTCCTCGCTCGCGGCCGCCAGTTCCCCAGCCGCGGCGTCGATCGATGCTTCGGCGTCGGTCAGCAGGGCGAGGCGCGCGCGCGAAACTTCGGCGTATTCGAGCACCGCCGGAATCGAACCGCCGTGCTTGCGCGATAGCCGATCAAGCAGGGCGAGGCGCTCCTCGGTCTTCTCCACCAGTCCAGGCTCCACTCCGAGCGATTCGCAGTAGCGGCGCAGCTCCGCGGCAAGATCTTCGGCTTCGATCGAGAGCGACTGCCAGCGGGCGGTGAGCGCGTCTAACTGCGGGTCGATCCCGCTGACGCCGTCTAGAGCGCTGCCGGCAGCAGCGAGCTGCGAGTTGATTCCCTCGCCGTCCTCCGGCGCCAGCGCTTCGCAGGCCGTGAAGGCAGCGCTGCGGAGCCCTTCGACGTGTGCGAGCTTGCCGCGCACTGCGCGCAGCTCCTCCTCTTCGCTCTCGCTTGGCGCGGCCTCTTCGATCTCGGCGAGCTCAAACTGGAGCAGATCAAGCTCTCGTTCGCGAGCCCCGTCGAGCGCGCGCAACTCTTCGAGTCGCTCTTCGCACTGAGCCACGCGGGCGTGCGCTGCCGCCATCTGGGTGCGAAGAAGCTGCTGCCCGGCGCCGCAGAAGCCATCGAGAATGTCGAGCTGAGCCGAAGCCACTGTGAGCTTGCGGTGCTCATGCTGTCCGTAGAAAACGAGCATCGTGGCAGCAAGATCACGCAGCTCGCCGACCGTTGCTGAACGACCATTGACCAGCGCTCGCGTGCGGCCTTCGGCGGCGACGCGCCGCGCCAGCACAAGCTCCTGCGAATCGGCTGGGATCCGTTCGCCCAATTCCGCGCGTAGCTCGTCGCTCATTTCAAACACTCCTTCGACGTACGCCTCATCGGCCCCCGGCCTGACGATTCCGGCGCGCGGCCGGCCACCGAGCAGGAGATCGAGCGCGTGCGCAAGAACCGTCTTGCCCGCCCCGGTCTCCCCCGTGAGGACGTTGAGCCCCGGCGCGAGCCGCAGCTCAGCGCTTTCGATCAGCAGAAGATTTTCGACTCGCAGCTCGTGCAGCATTGCTTCGGTTTAGCAGCGCACGGGGACGGATTGGGGCTGAAATTGCGAGCGCTGGCGCACTCTCAGGAGCTAGATCAGAGCTGCCGTTACGCGGCTACGACAAAGCAAGCCCGCCGAACGTCTGACGCAAGCGGCGATAGAAGCTCGAGTCAATCGGCAGTGCCAGCACGGCGGTGTCAGGGCTAAAGCGAGCTGTCACTTGGACGCCCGGCGCAATCTCCGCGATCGGCTGGCCGTCGACGGAAAGCTCGACCGGATCGTGCGAATGGTTATCGATTGTCAACTCGTCTTCCGGTGCGACCACAAGCGCGCGCGCAGTCAGCGAATGTGGCGCAATAAATGAGACGACGTAACCCTCTACACCCCACGCCATCACCGGGCCGCCATTGGCGAGGTTGTAACCGGTCGACCCGGCTGCCGTCGCAACCACCAGCCCGTCGCAGCGGACGCTGCCAGCCACTTCCCCACCGACTGCATGTGCGAGCTGCGCTACACGGTCGCCGGCGCGACGCGTGATTGCGATGTCGTTGATCGCAAGCGCCGACTGGTCGCCAAAATCGACCTCGATTGCCGGCAGCGTGAGCCGTTCGAACTCGCCAGCGATCGCGCGGTCGAGGCCACCAGCCAGGTCGTCGCGACTGATCGCAGCGAGAAAACCAACCTCACCGAAGTTTACGCCAATAACGGGCACGCCCGTGCCTGCATAGGCGCGCAGCGCCCTCAATACCGTGCCATCACCGCCGAAAGCTACGGCGAGGCCAGCGTCGCGATCGAACGTGGCGTTGAGCTCAACGCCAGCACCGTCATCAATCGACGGATGCTTGGCCGTTTCATCGGGATCTAGGCGGACCGTCAAACCGTGCTCGTGAGCAAGACCGATCAGGTGCACAAGGGCGTCGTCTGTCTCGCGAGGCCGGGCGTGCGAGAAGACCGCTATCGAGCCGCTGATCGAGCGCGCGCTCATAACCCAGCCTCGTCGAGCGCGGCACTGAGGTTGCCGAGCGCATTGGCGCGGCCAGCTTCAGCGAGATGTATGAAACTTTCCTGATTGCCCTTCGGCCCGGGCAGCCCTGATGAGGCGAAGCCGAGAACCGAAGCGTCGCAGCGATCCCGTGCGAACTCGGCTACCGCCGCGATACTCTGCTTGCGCAGCTCTGGGTCTCGGACGACGCCTCCGCGGCCAACGCGGTCGCGGCCAACCTCAAATTGGGGCTTAACCATTACAACAGCATCGAAGCTTTCAGCCGCGCAGTCAATCAATGCAGGAAGAACCTTCGTCAGCGAGATGAACGAAAGGTCGGCGGTAATTAGGTCGGGCTGATAGGGAAGTTGATCGGCGACAAGCTCCCGAGCGTTGGTTCGCTCGAGCACGTGAACGCGCGGATCTTCACGCAGCGACCAGGCCAGCTCGCCATAGCCCACGTCTACCGCAACCACCTCGCGGGCGCCGGCCTTAAGCAGGCAGTCGCTGAAACCGCCGGTCGATGCGCCTGCGTCAAGGCAGCGCCGGCCGCTGACGTCGAGCTTCAACAGCCGGAGCGCATTTTCGAGCTTTACGCCACCGCGTGAGACGTAGCGCGCCCGCTCGGCAACCTCGACCTCGGTGTCTAGCAAGACCAGCTGGCCAGGCTTTGCAGCGCGAGCCCCAGGCGCGCAGATACGCACGTCACCGGCAATCACAGCGGCAGCAGCGCGCGAACGCGACGGGAACAGACCGCGCTGCGTCAGCAGTGCATCGAGGCGGATTCGCTCGCTCATCACGATCAACGCTACCGGCAGCAGCAAGAAACCCCGCAGTTTGTGTGCCTTAGCTCACAGAGCGTATGTGCGCCTACTCACACTCAACGCACAGCTTTTACGCCAAGATGCTTCCTAGTCGTCTGCATCATATTCTCCGCAGCGACTTCACAGCTGGACCCACATAGAAGTATCTCTCCTCCTGAAACGGCTCGCCAAATTGGCGGGTCGTTTCTTTTTGGCGGATCGATCAGGCCTCACTGGCGATTTCATCGCTGACGCCGATCAGTGCCGTGATCCGCTCTGCGATCTGAGCGCCGGTCAAACCGACCTCCTCGTAGAGGAGCGCAGGCTTGCCGTGCGTGACGAAGCGGTCAGGCAGCCCGATGCGCAGCATCCGTGGCGTCGGGATACCCGCCTCGTTGTAGTGCTCCCAGACGCCGCTGCCGAAGCCGCCGGTCAAGACGCCGTCCTCAACCGTGACTAGCAGCTCGTGTTCGGCCGCCAGCTGTGCGAGCAGGGCGGCGTCAAGCGGCTTGGCGAAGCGAGCGTCGGCAACCGTTGCCTCAATTCCCGCCTCGGCGAGAATCTCAGCGGCTTCCAATGCCATCGAGACGCCGAGTCCGTAGCCAAGCAGTGCGACGCTGCGCCCCTCGCGCAGAATCTCTCCGGTTCCGATCTCGATCAGCTGCGGCTTGTCCGGCAGCGGCGCGCCGACGCCGGCACCGCGCGGGTACCGAAGAGCGACGGGGCCCGATTCGTGAGCGATCGCCGTGTGCAGCATGTGCACGAGCTGCGCCTCATCGCGCGGTGCCATTACGGTCATGTTCGGCAGCGGTCGCATGTAGGAGATGTCGAAGACTCCGTGATGCGTCGGTCCGTCGTCGCCGACAAGACCGGCGCGATCCATCGCGAAGACCACCGGCAGCGACTGAAGCGCGACGTCGTGGATGATCTGGTCGAACGCGCGCTGCAGGAAGGTTGAGTAGATCGCGCAGACAGGGCGCACGCCCTCCAGCGCCATCCCCGCGGCGAAGAGCACCGACTGCTGCTCGGCAATGCCTACATCGAAATAATGGTCAGGCTCAGCCGCTTGAAGAATGTTCAGCCCAGTGCCTGAGTTCATCGCGGCGGTGATTCCCACGACGCGGCGATTGGCGCGCACCTCACTGACGATCGCGTTACCGAAGACCTCCGTGTAGGTGGGCGTTGGGGCCGGAGCGTCCTTCGTTGGAGGCGGCGATTTCTTCACTACCGCGGCGCCGTCAGCGATCGAGCCAGGCTTGGCGGCGTGCCACTGCTCCATCCCCTCTAGGCCGCCCTCTTCGGCGGGCGCGAAGCCCTTGCCCTTGACGGTCGTGATGTGAATGACGACCGGGCGATCGGCGGCGAAGGCAGCCTCAAGTGCTTGCCGTAGCGCGGCTACGTCGTGGCCGTCAACGATGCCAACGTAGGCCCAGTCCAGCTCCTCCCAGAAAAGCCCCGGTGCCCAGAAGGCCTTCAGCGACTCTTTTAGCTGTGGGCCGAGCTTTTCGACCTTGGCACCGATACCGGCTGGCAGGTGGCTGAGCCGATCCTCAACTCCTTCGCGGGCATGCCAAAACCTCGGGTTTAGCCGGACACGCGTGAAGTAGCGCGAAAGCGCACCCACGTTCGGAGCGATCGACATGCCATTGTCGTTGAGCACGACGACCATCGGCGTGCCAAGACCGCCGGCTTGGTGGATCGCCTCAAAGGCCACTCCCCCGGTCATTGCGCCATCACCGATGACGGCAGCTACGCGACCTTGGTTTGGGCGGCCAAGCAGGCGCATCCCCTCTTTCAGCCCGACGCCGTAGCCGATTGAGGTTGAGGCGTGGCCTGCACCCATAATGTCGTGCTCGCTCTCTTCGATCGAACAGAACGGAGCGAGCCCGCCGTAGTGACGGATCGTCGCAAGGGGCTCGCGGCGACCGGTCAAAACCTTGTGCGGGTAGGCCTGATGGGCTACGTCCCAGAGGATCTTGTCGCGCGGCGAGTCGAGCACCGAATGGAGCGCCACAGCCAGCTCGCAGGTTCCAAGATTGGCGCCAAAATGGCCGCCGATCTCGCCGACCGTGTCGATGATGTATTCGCGCACCTCCTGAGCCAGCTGCTGAAGCTGAGCGTCGTCAAGGCCGTTTAGGTCCTGCGGGCCGTTGATTGAGTCGAGAATTCTTTTCATTTGCCGCCTTTTCCTTTGTACGCAGCTGCGAAGTCTAACTCTCACCCGGCGTAGCCAACGGTGGGATCGGCTCAGAGTCTCAAGGGGTCGCCCTTCAAGGCTGTACTTTGTCAGTTGTGATCCGCCTCGAGATTCAGGCGCTGCGCGCCATTGCGGTGGTCACCGTCGTCGTCTTCCACTACTGGCCTGGCCTGATTACCGGCGGCTATGTCGGCGTTGACGTCTTCTTCGCAATCTCAGGCTTCCTGATTACGGCCCACCTCGTGCGCGAAGTTGATCGCACCGCGAAAGTTTCGCTTCCGGGTTTCTGGGCCAGGCGAGCGCGAAGGATTCTCCCGGCGGCGCTGCTTGTGCTGATGTTCTGCTCCATCGTCACCTACCTCTGGGTTCCACTCAACCTTTGGCAACAGTTCTTCATCGAGATCCGCGCCAGCGCGGTCTACGTCGAAAACTGGAATCTCGCCGCTCAGGCAGTCGACTACCTTGGCGCCGAGAACCGGCCCTCTCCCGTTCAGCACTACTGGTCGCTCTCAGTGGAAGAGCAGTTTTACATCGTCTGGCCGGTGCTGATCCTGATCGCGATGGCGCTCGCCCGCCGCGGCTCCGAGCTGCTGCGCCGCCGTGCAATCGCGCTAATGCTGACCTTGCTGACGCTCGCAAGCCTGATCTACTCGGTCGTTGCGACGGCAAATGATCCGGCCGCGGCCTTCTTCATCACACCAACTCGCGTTTGGGAGTTCGGCGCCGGAGGCATCCTCGCTCTTGCGACGGCGAGCAGCGGGCGTGAAGCGCTGCGTGCGACCGTCTCGTGGCTTGGGATTGGAGCGATCTTGATCGCATCGTTCTTCTACTCGACGAAAACCCCGTTCCCAGGTGCCGCGGCGCTGTTGCCAATCCTCGGCACGCTTGCTGTGATCTGGGCCGGGGCGCCGAAGCTGCGCTGGGCGCCGCTCGGCTGGATGAAGCTGCGCCCGTTGCAGTGGATCGGCGACAACTCCTATTCGATCTATCTCTGGCACTGGCCGCTACTGATTCTTGCTCCGTTCGTGCTGCTCGAGACGCTCACCACGCCGATCAAGCTGGGCCTGCTCGCACTAACGCTGATCCTCGCCGGCCTAACGAAACGATTTGTCGAGGATCCGCTCCGCAGCGGCCCCCTGCTGGCCGGGAAGCGGCCGCGCAGAACCTTCATCTTTGCGATCGCCGCGACGGCGCTCGTTGTAGTCGTTGGGATCGGCGCGATCGCCGTGCTCAATCACCGTCAAGCCGAGGATCGGCGTGCCACCGCGCGCCTGCTGGCCCGCGGTGAACCTTGCCTAGGCGCTGGCGCGCGCGACCCTGATAACCAACCGTGCATCAACCGAAAGCTGAGCCTTTCCGTCTCCCCGTCGCCATCAACAGCTAGGGAGCTGGTCATACCCGCCGACGGAACCGAGGCCAACAGAAGCCCACTCTGCCAGGGTGGGCTCAAGATCGTCGGCCTGCTCGAGCTGTGCAGCTTCGGTGCGCCAGCCAGCCGCGCTACGCGGCAGATTGCCGCGATCGGTGACAGCCACGCCAGGCGCTGGCGGCCAGGACTCAACCTCCTCGCGCTGGAGCGCGATTGGCGTGTCAGGTCAATCGTCCGCCGTGACTGCAAGCTGAGCTACTATCTAACCCATTCTGCCGCCGAGATTAGGAATTGCCGGCGGTGGCAGCGCGAGCTCCAGACCTGGTTGGGGGCTAACCCGGATATTGACACTCTTATCCTCACCCAGTCGACCGGCCTCACCTGGCGGCCAGAGATTTTTGGCGCGCGCGTGCGTGGCTACGAAGAATGGCTCCGTCGCCTACCGGAGACAATCGACGAGGTAATCGTTCTGCGCGACAATCCGCGAGCCGGCGTGAACACGCTCGACTGCGTTGAACGAGCGATCGCGGCAGGCGAACCGGCTGGTCCAGCCTGTGCGATACCTCGCGCAGTCGCGCTGAAACCCGACCCGCTGGCCGTTGCGGCCGACAATCTTCGCCAGAGCAGGATCAACGTAATCGACCTGACTGAGTTCTACTGCGGCGTGCGAGTCTGTCTGCCGGTGGTTGGGGGCGTCCTAATTCACTCCGACCGCCACCACCAGACGGAGCTTTGGAATCGCACGCTGGCGCCGTTCATGCTGCGCGATCTCGACCGCAGGAAGCTGCTCGGTCGCTAGCCCAAATATGGCCAACGCAGCGCAGCCGTTGGGCTGGCGCAACGCAGGCCGCTAGCTCTCCCTCGCAGCAATGAAGTCGGTGATTCGCTCCAACCGATCGGCGCCCTCGGGCGCCGCCACAGCCAACGCAGCTCGCGTCTGCTGGTGCGAAGCATCGGCCAAGGCGGAGGCTTGCGCCAGGCCAAACTCGCTCACGTAGGTCCGTTTCCCTTGTCGCTCGTCGCTGCCCGATGGCTTGCCGAGCTCTTTATCTGATCCTGTGACATCGAGGATGTCATCGACGATCTGAAAAAGGACTCCGAGCTCGGTTGCGAAAGCACGGTAGGCGAGGAGCGTCGCATCGTCAACGCCGTTTAGTAGGCAGACGCACTCAACCGACACGCCGATCAGCCGCCCCGTCTTGCGCGCGTGGAGCTCGCGCAGCCCCTCCGTCCCACCGGCAGCGGCGCCCTCAACATCGAGGTACTGGCCGCCGACCATGCCATTCACTCCAGTTGCCGCGGCGAGCTCGGCCGAGGCTGCCAGCAGTCGGACCGGATCGCCCTGCTGCTTCGTCAGAATCAGCTGGAAGGCCTCAGCGTAAAGAGCATCACCGGCGAGGATCGCAACGTCCTCGCCGAAGGCGACGTGGCAGGAAGGTTTGCCGCGCCGCAGGTCGTCGTCGTC
>SYIT01000080.1 GCA_005798685.1 Actinomycetota bacterium
CAGCGTGAGAAATTGTCCGTTCCCTACGCGCAGATCAAGATCCTCAACAGCGGTCACATCGCCGTAGCGCTTCGTAACGTTTTCAAGCTCGACGGCATCAGCATCCCCACCCGGGGCGCCCGTTGCGGGCGCCCCGTCGGGGTCTGATTTTCCTTTGCTCATGCAGCGACTACTGCATTCAGCACGTCGAGGTACTTCTGGCGGCGCGGTACGGCCTTCCAGTAGTCCAACGAGGTGATGAAGTCCGGGTTATTGAGGTCGTAGACCTTCGCGTACTCGGCGGGGACGAGGTCAAAGGCGTTCTCATTGGTGATTCCGTAGCCGGTCACCTTCGCGAATGTCTTCTGATTCTCTGGCTTGTGGAAGTAGTTGATGTAAGCCAGAGCCGCGTCAGGGTTCTTTGACTTGGCTGGGATCATCCAGTTGTCGAACCACGATGTTGCGCCCTCGGTCGGGATCACCTCCTGCACGTTGCGGCCCTCCCCCTGCAGCTGAGCAACCGTTACGCCACCGAACGACATGCCGATTGTGACCTCGTTGTTGGCGAACAGGTTTGCCAGTTCACCGGCCGTTGTCCAGTACTTGCGGATGTTTGGCTTCTGCTCGATCAGCTTCTTCTTGATCGCCTCAAGCTCGGTGTCGCTGAGAGTGAAAATGTTCTTGTAGCCGAGCTGGATCGCCGTTGTGTAGATCAGTGCGATGTCCTGCCACACGGAGACCTTGTCCTTGAATTCGGTCTTCCACAGGTCGTTCCATGAGGTCGGAGCCGGCTTGACCACGTCGGCATCGTAGATCAGCGGAATGAACCCCCAAGCCACTGGCACGCCGTAAAGCTTGCCGTCAACATTGACCGCCGGAGCAGTCTGGAAGAACTTCATCGTCGTCTTCGCATTTGGCACCTGGTCGAGATCAATCGTTCGAACCTGGCCAGCGTCGATCAGGATGTTGGTGGTGTCCGAGGATGGGCTCACGAGGTCGTACTGATCCGGAGCGCCTCGCAATTTGGCGACCAGCTCGTCGTTCGAACCGATGAAGGTTGACTTGACCTTCACGCCGGTCTCTTTTGTGAACGACTTGGTCCAAGCCGGATCGGTGTAGCCCTCCCAGCAGAGTGCGTTTATCGTTCCCGAGACGTTGGTCGGAGGCCCGGCCGAGCTCGCTGTCGAGGTCGTGTCGCTATCGCTGCCGCACGCTGCCAGCAGGCTTGAGCCGCCGAATACTCCCGCTGCGCCGACGGCGCCTTGCTTCAGCGCTGTCCTTCGGGTTGCGACAAGCCGACTGCCGCTTTCATCATTTTCGATCTTGGTCATTGCTATCTCTCCCCTTTTGATTGTTGAATTACTTGTTGTCCTCGCGGGACAAAAGTGCGAAGACGACGACCAGTAGCGCTCCGGAAATCACGACCACCGTTGCGATCGCGTTCAGTGCCGGAAGCTGCTCACCCGTACGAAGCGCTGACCAGATGTACATCGGCAGGGTGTTGTCAGCGCCGATCGTAAAGATCGTCACCGGGATCTCATCGAACGACAACGTGAACGCCAGCAGCCCACTGGCCAGAATCGCAGTGCGGATGCTCGGCAGCGTCACGTGAAGGAAGGTTCGAAATGGCGAGACGCCGAGATCGAGTGAGGCCTGCTCCGGTGAGCGGTCAACGCGTAGCATGCGCGCGTAAACGGTTGTGAGGACTGTCGAAACGAGTGCCGTGCCATGAGCAAGCGTCACGGTCAGCAGGGAGCGCGGGACAAGCAAGAGCTGAAAGAAGGTCTGAAAGGCAACGCCGGTGATCACGCCAGGGAGGATCAAGGGCAGAAGCACGAACTTCTGAAATACGACTTTGCCGGGGAAGGTGTAGCGATCGACCAGTAGCGCGCCCGGGACACCAAGCGTCACGGCGATGCAGACCGCACCGATCGCGACGATCACCGATGCCCTCACCGCCGCCCAAACCTCGCTGTTGCTGAAGGCTTCGTCGTACCACTCCCAGGTCAGGCTCTGGAGTGGGAGCGAGGCGATCTCATTCGAAACGACCGAGAACACCGCGATCACTGCCAGTGGCAGATAGAGGAAAGTGAAAAGGAAGATCGCGTAGACCTTCAGGCCTCTGCCTGTGGTCGCTGGGTGGTGGATGCGCTCGCTAAAACTCATTGCCTAGGAGCCGCGTCACGAGCTACTTTGCGGACGTGGTATGCAATGAATACACTCACGCGGGTATGGATGTCAACCCTAACCCTTTGGGTCCGTTGATCGGAATTACGCCGGTGCCGCGTGACGTAAACACCGGCTATGGCCCCGATCGCGCCGATACCGCCGTGAAAGGAATAATTGACGGCGTCGTTCGCGCCGGCGGGATTCCGGTTGTGCTCCCGGTCTGTGCTTCCCAGCTGGCGGCGGCACAGATGGCGGCGGTTTCAGCGCTGGTTCTCTCCGGCGGTCAAGATTTGGATCTGCCTGGTGCGGTCGGCGACGATCGCTGGATCGACCCGCCGCGGGATCTGCACGAGTTCGCGTTGGTTGAGGCAGCGGCCGCTGCCGAGATGCCGGTACTTGGCGTCTGCCGCGGGATGCAGTTGATGAACGTGAGCCGCGGGGGCACGCTGCATGAGGCCATTGAAGGCCACGACGCAGGCGAGCGCCACAAAACTGAGCGACACGTGATCAGCGTTGAGCTACCCAGTCGCTTGGGCGAAGTGATCGGCGGCGATTCGGTCGAGGTCAACACGATCCACCATCAGGCGCTCAACCAGCTTGGCAGTGGAATTCGGGCAATCGCCTGGGCTGCGGACGGCGTTGTGGAAGCCGCCCAGAGTGATCAGTCTGGCTGGTTCCTTGGCGTCCAGTGGCACCCTGAGCTGATGCTCGGCGACGTCGCTGGAGATGGTCTTTTCAGTGCAATTGTTGAGCGCGCCGCAGCTTACAAAGCGCGTTAGCGATCCCACTGGATTGGCGCCGCGTAACCTAGATGCCCGTGCTGCTCTTTCTGCTGCTATTTCCGGCGGTGATCATCGCGGCGCTTTACGCGCGGCGCGTTCAGACGCTGCGCGGAACTCGCCGCGCCGTGCCGGGCTGGCGGCAGCTTTCGATGTTCTCTGGCTTGGTTCTAATCGTGATTGCCGTCGGCTCGCCGATCGGCAGCATCGCCGGCGATCTCTTCTCGGTCCACATGGTCGAGCACTTGATGCTCGGCGACATCGCGACGCTGCTGATCGTTCTGGGGCTGACAGCGCCGCTGCTTGCCCCAGTGCTGCAGCTACCGGGCTTCGGTCGCCTTCAGATTTTCGTCAACCCAGTCGTCGCCTTCGTTCTCTGGGCGGTCAACCTTTACCTCTGGCACCTGCCGCTCTTTCACGAGGCAGCGGTCAGTGATGAGCTGGTTCACGTTGTCCAGCATGCGACGTTCATCTTCCTTGGCATCAACATCTGGATGGCGCTGCTCGGCCCGCTGCCGAAGCCGGCTTGGTTCGGCACCGCGGCCCAGTTCGCCTACATCGTCGCCGTGCGCCTCACCGGCGCCGTGCTTGGCAACGTGCTGATCTTCGGCGAGGTTTTCTACAGCGTTTATGACCCGGGGCTGGCGCGGCGTGGAGTTGGCGCCGCCTCCGATCAGGCGATGGCCGGGGGGATCATGATGCTCGAAGGTTCAGTGCTGACGATCTGCCTGCTCGCTTGGCTCTTCCTCAAGACCGCAAAGCAGACCGACGAGCGCCAGGAACTCGTTGAGTTCGCCCGCGGTCAAGGCGTTGAGCTGACCGATTCGCGCGCCGCCCGCGCCGTTGCCGCCGGCCGCGGCGAGGAGCTGCGCGAGCGGATCGTCGCCGGCTCGTTCAGCTAGCGCGCAGCGGCAGCGCGAAGTGCTGCTCGAGCTCGTCGAGCGTCTGCGCGGCGCTTGTGTGGTGGACGGTGATCATTCCCAGCGCCCTTGCCGGCTTCAGGTTGCCAGGCAGGTCGTCAACAAAGACGATCTCCGTTGCCGGCAGCGCGAGCCGCTCAATTGCGATCTCGTAGATCGCCTCGTCCGGCTTGCGAACACCCTCCTGGCCGCTGATCACGATCGCGTCGAAGAGCTCGGGAAGTTGGTCGTGCGGGTAGCGCTCGATGCCCCAAGAGTTGGAAAGCAGGCCGGTGCGGATGCCGCCGGCACGGGCGATCCTCAGCGCCTCGAAAATCTCCTCCTCAGCGACGATAGAGCCGAAGACGCGGTCAACGAGGCCCGGCGTGCGGTCGGCGCCAAGCTCCAGCAGCGCAGCGAGCCGAATTTCAAACTCCGGCTCCGTGATCACGCCGGTCTCGAGTTCAACCAGCGCTTGGCGGCCATCGGGGTCGGCGGCGAAGAGCTCACGCACGCGCAGCGGGTCAAGCCCCTCGTCCTCACAGAAGCGCTGGAAGCCGGCGAAGACGTCGCCTGTCAGCACGCCGCCCCAATCGAGCAGCAGGCCGCGAGGCTGGCCCTCAGGCGCCATCGCTCAGTGCCCGCGCGCGGCCGGCAAGCTCAACGACGCCGTCGCCGAACTGGGCCAGAAACGGGTCATCGGTGGAACCGGCAAGAGCGCGCTTGTAGTTGCCTTCCATGAAGACGACAAACTTCCAAAGCGCCAGCGTCTGATACCAGCGGATGTCGGTCATCTCGCGGCCGGAACGCTCCTCGTAGCGGGCGATCAGGTCAGCGCGCAGCGGGAAGCCGTCGTCGCGCGTCATCGAGTTCAGCTCAAACATCCCCAGCGGCGGGTCGTCGCGATCAACGTAGAGCGTTGCGAAGTAGCCGAGGTCGGCCAGCGGGTCACCGATCGTCGCCATCTCCCAGTCGAGGATCGCTTCCAGCTTCGCTGGGGTCTCGGCCGCGTAGATCACGTTGCCGAGCCGGTAGTCGCCGTGGACGATCGTCGCCGGGCCCGATTCGGGCATCTTTGCCGCCAGCCACTGGCCAACGACCTCAACATCGGGGAGCTCGCGGGTGCGGTTGTGCTCCCACAGGCCACTGAAGCGGCGCAGCTGGCGCTCGAGGTAGCCGGTCGGCTTGCCGAAGCCCTCCAGCCCTGCGGCCTGCCAGTCGACGCCGTGTAGTTCGGCCAGCGAATCGATCAGCTCCTCACCGAGCTTCTGCCGCTGCGCCGGGTTGTCGAAAATTGCCGGCATTTCGCTGCCGATCACCTCGCCATCGACGTGTTCCATGATGAAGAATGGCGCGCCAATGATCGCCTCGTCGTCGCCGACTGCGAGAACCTTCGGAACGCGCGCGGCGGTCGGCGCGAGCGCGCCAATCACGCGCGCTTCGCGCAGCACGTCGTGGGCGCGTGGTGGCAGCGGTCCGCGCGGCGGGCGGCGCAGAATGAAGCGGGCATCGCCGCGCGTTACCGCGTAGGTGACGTTGGAGTGGCCTTCACCGATCGGCAGGATCTCGATTTCGCCTTGCCCAATTCCTGCCGCGTCGAGAAATTCGCTTAGCGGCTCGAGCACAACCAGCGGCGGGCGCTCGTTGGCTTCCCCTGCGGCGTGGCTGGCGACGATGTCATCGTCGGCGATTTCGTGAACGGACATCCGGCGCATAAAGCTACCCGTCGCCGCACCCCATAGTCCTTTACGCTGCGCAGCAATGGCACAGCAACTGTGGCTACTGCGACATGGCGACGCTGAACCGCACGGCACTCGTGACGACCATGACCGCAAGCTCAGCGCGCGCGGCGTCGAGCAGGCGCGCGCGGCCGGCAAGGCGCTGGCGGCGCTCGGTTTTGAGCCGACGGCCGTGCTGACGAGCCCGAAGGTGCGCGCCCATGACACGGCCGCCGAGGCCTGCGGCGCGCTGCTCTTCAAGGCCGTTGAGTTCCCGCCGCTGGCCGGCGGCTTCGACGGCGCAGCGGCGCTAGAGCTCTGCGGCCCCGAGCACGGTGATCGCGTTTTGATCGTCGGCCATGAACCGGATTTCAGCCAGATTGTCTATGACCTCACCGGCGCCAAGATCGACATGAAGAAGGGCGGCCTTGCCGGAATTCGAATCGGTTCACTGCGGTGCGAGCTGATCGTGCTGATGCGCCCGCACGAACTGATCGAAATTGCGCGCCAGGGCGAGCAATGAGCGGCGTTGCGCGGACGATCGAGGCGGCCGGCGGCGTCGTCGAGCAGGACGGCCTGATCGCCATCGTCCATCGACCGCGCTACGACGACTGGTCGCTTCCGAAGGGCAAGCTCGACAAGAACGAAAGCTCGGAGCGCGCGGCGCTGCGGGAAGTGCAGGAGGAGACTGGGCTCAGCTGCCAACTGATCGAGGAGCTCGAGCCGGTCAGCTACACCGACAACCGCGGCCGTCCGAAGAACGTCCGTTACTGGCGGATGAAGGTCCTAAGCGGCGAGTTTGAAGTGAACGACGAAGTTGACGAGCTGCGCTGGCTGAGCAAAGCCGAAGCGCTCGATCTGCTCAGCTACGAGCACGACCGCGAGCTCGTAGCGGCGCTCGCCGACTGAGCGACTAGCCGAGGCCGTTGAGCGTCTTCGCTGCGCCGACCACGTCGCCAAGCTCAACGTTGTTGACGGCCAGAATCGTCGGCATCTTGCCGCGCGCAGCCTTGCAGGCGTTGGCGCGGGCGACGATCGCAGCCTTCGTGTTTACGATTGCCGAGTCCTCGGCGTAGCTGATTCCGTTGCTGCGGGTGACCCAATGGTTCATTAGGAAGAGCGGGCCGTTAGCAGGGCCGCGGTTCGCGCGGCAGCTCTCGGCCAGCCCGGCCGGGTCGGTCAGCAGCCCGGTGCTCGCGAACGAGTAAGGCGTTTCGCGCAATGTTGACTTGTAGCCCTCGAAGTACCACTTCACCGGCGCCGTCTTCGACTGTGATGTCATCACGACGCGCTGGCCGCTGGAGATCATCTTCGCCAAAGTCGGGAAGCGCGTCGGCGAGCCCTTGTAGATGTACTTCAGCAACCCGGCCTTCGTGGCCGCGGCGGCAAAGTCTGCTGGCGCGATGTAATCCTCGTTGACAAAGACCAGCACTTCGCGCGGGTAGCTCTTCAGGAAAGCGGCGATCGGCTTTAGGCCGTCGACGAGCGGTGTCGAGCCTAGTTCGCACTTGTTGTGGCAAAGGTAGAGCTGGCGCTTCGGGTTGCTTGCATCGGTTGACTGCACATACTTGACCGGCCCGGCGCCAAGGTCGTAACTGCCTGGCACGCCGTAGTGAATGTCGATCAGCATCGCGCGAATCCCGCGCTTAAGCTGCTTATCAACCGCGATCGCGTGGTTCGGAACTCCCCAGCCAATGCTCGAGCTCGACATCGCGTTGTGGCTGCCGGGCAGCACAACTTTGTCGAGCGTTCGAGAGCAGAGCTTCGCCGATCCGTTGCAGGCCGGCGCGGCGGCCGAAGCGACACCGGAGAAGGCAAGCGTGCCAAGCGCGGAGGTCAGAACAGCGACAGTCAGGAAAAGTCGATTTGGGGTCATGAAACGCATTATCACCATTTTCACGTCGCGCTGCGCCGATCTGTCGGCGCAGAAGCGGAGAGGGAGGGATTCGAACCCTCGAACGGAGTTACCCCCGTTACACGATTTCCAGTCGTGCCCGTTCAACCACTCCGGCACCTCTCCGAGGGCACTACAGACGTCGAAGCGTACCCCGCACCCCGTAGCATTGTCGCCCCGTGGCCATCGCTTTTGAAACCCTCGCCGTAACTGACACGATCGGCCAGATTATTCGTGACTTCGGTCTCATCGGTCTCGTTGCCTTGATGTTCGTCGAGAACGTCTTTCCGCCGATCCCCTCCGAGGTGGTTCTACCACTGGCCGGCTTCTTTGTTGCGCGAGGCGAACTGAGCTTCATCGGCGTTCTGTTCGCCGCCACGCTCGGTTCGGTCCTTGGCTCGATTCTGCTTTACGAGCTCGCCCGTTACGGTGGGCGCCCGCTCGTGCTTCGCTACGGCTCGCTTCTGAGGGTTGGACCTGAGGAGCTCGATCGCGCCGACGCCTGGTTTGTTCGCCGCGGCCCGATCGTCGTCCTCGTCGGGCGCTGCATCCCGGGGGTGCGGAGCTTGGTCTCGCTGCCGGCAGGGATGCTGCAGATGTCGCGTGTCCCTTACATTCTGCTGACTCTGGCCGGGAGCCTCGTCTGGAACACAGCTCTGATTGGCATCGGCTGGATCCTCGGTGAGGAGTGGGGCAAGGTCTCCGAAGTCGTCGGCTCGGTCAGCACGCCGCTGGTGATCGTGGTGCTACTGGTTTTGGGTGCGGTCTCGGTCGTCTGGTGGCGCCGCCGCCCCAGCCGACGACTCGACTGAGTTCAGAGCTGCCACTCGCCGTTGGCCAGCAGCGCAGCGCGGCCACCGTCGCTGTCGACGCCGGTCACGACAACGTCGTGCGAGCCGATCATGAAGTCGACGTGGATTCGGCTGAGGTTGAGTCGCTCGCGGTCATCGTTCCCATCGAGGCAAATTCGGTAGGACGAGCCGAGCGCGACGTGGCTGGCAGCGTTCTCGTCGAGCAGCGTGTCGAAGAATGTCGTGCCGAGCTTGCCGATCCGCCCTTCGCCATCGACCAGTGCAACTTCGCCGAGCCGTGAGGCGCCTTCATCGCGCTCGCAGTAGCCGCGCAAAATCTCGGCATTCGTGTCGGCGTCGATCCGAATCGCCTTGCCGTCCTTGAACTCAACCTCAAGCCCTTCAATGATCGAACCGCTCAGCACCAGCGGCTTCGTTGCCCGCACGACGCCTTCGGTGCGCAGCGGGTCGGGGACCGAAAAGATCTCCTCGGAAGGGATGTTCGGCCTGTGGTCAATCCCATCGACGGTTTCGAACTGCGCAGCGAGGAACTTGCTGGTCGGCAGCAGCCCAACGAGGAGGTCGGTGCCCGGCCCTTCGAAGTGGAGCGAGTCGAAGTGTCGCTCTGTGACCTTCTCGGCCGCCTCGATCAACACCTCCTCGCGCTCGCGCCAAGCGGCGACGGGGTCGTCCTCGTCGAGCCGGCAAACGTGAACGAGCGCCTGCGCGAGTCGCTCTAGCGCGGCGGCCGGTTCGAGCTCCGGGAAGACCAGTTCGGCCCACTCTTGGCTCGGGCACGGGCCGATCGTCCAATTCGTCGTCGCGGCGTTGACGACGGTGCCGCTTTCCTTCACCGCTGGCAACTGGTCCTTGCCGACCAGCGCCGGATCGATGTCATCGAAGAGTCCGGGCGCTGCCGGGCCGCTGAGCCCGATCCGTGCGCAGCGCTGGTCGCCGAGCGCAAGGATCCGCTCGCCGTACCAAGATGGGACGAACTCCAACGTCTGCGGGTCGGCGCCCGCGAGGCGGGCGTGCTTGACGTGCGGGTCGAAGTAGCTCACGTCAACAAAGCGCGCACCATGGCGGTAGGCGCTGGCGGCCAGCGCGCGCGCCACCTCCTCCTTGCCGATCTCAGCGCCGATCGCGACGATTTGCCCCTTCTGTACGTTGGCGCCAAAGCCGACCATCAGGTCGGCGAAGCCTTCAAGCGTCTGTTCGTCAAAGCCGCTGAAAGATGCCATTACGCCAGCCTATCGGCCTGCCACTTCAAAACCGCCCGCGCTTTATCTAGAATGATCGTATGTCTACTCCAGGATTTGCTGTTTCCCAGCCCGCAACGCGCGAGCGCTCACTGGCGATCTTCGCCCAGACGATGGGCCTCGTCGCGATCACCTGCGGCTTCGCTGCCGTCGGCGCCTACATCGGCCGTGACCTTGGCGGCATCTGGTTCCTGCTGCCTTGGATCGTTGCGATCGGTTGCCTGATTGGGCTCAACGTCGCCAATAACAAGGGGATGCAGCAGCTGGCGCTTGTTCTGCTCTTTGCTGTTGGCTTGCTGCTTGGCATCTCGATCGGCTACACCGTCAAGTACTACGCGGTCAGCGATCCAACCGTCGTCTACCAAGCGGTCGGCGCAACGGCGCTCTTCGTTGGCGCGCTCGGCGCGGGCGGCTACGCAATCCGCAAAGACCTTTCGTTCCTCTACCGCTTCGCTTTCTTCGCGCTGCTGGGGCTGATTGTCTTCGGCATCGTCACGCTGTTCGTCAGCATGCCGGGCGGTTCGATGATCTATGCCTTCCTTGGCCTCGCGGTCTTCGGCCTCTTTGTCGTGCTCGACTTCAACCGTTTGCGCCGTGCCGGTCAGCAGGAGGTAATTCCGCTGGCGGCAGGGATCTTCCTGACCGTCTTCAATGTCTTCCTCTTTTTCCTGCAGATCTTTGGCGGCAACCGCTAGCCGTGCTGCGCCGCGCTATGGCTTCCCGGCTCAGCGTTCCGGCGGCCGACCAAACGCTGCCCGGCCGTGAAACTGAGCTGTCGGGAATTCCCGAGCGCCACGCTGTCCTTGACGCGCCACTGAAGCCCCCATTCGGCGAGGGCGTGCGCACCGCGGTATTGGGCCTCGGCTGCTTCTGGGGCGCGGAGCGGATCTTCTGGCAGCTTCCCGGCGTCGTTTCGACCGCGGTCGGTTACGCCGGTGGGACGACGCCAAATCCAACTTATGAAGAGACCTGTTCCGGCCAGACCGGCCACACAGAGGCCGTCCTCGTCGCCTACGACCCGGCGCAGATCAGCTACGACGATCTGCTCAAGGTTTTTTGGGAAGGGCACGACCCGACCCACGGAATGCGCCAAGGCAACGACGTTGGAACGCAGTACCGCTCAGCGATCTACTGGGATGGACAAGATCAGCACGAGGCTGCGATCGCGTCGGCTGAACGCTACGGCGCGGCGCTGAAAAGCTCCGGCAAGGGTGAGATCACTACCGAAATCGCCCCGGCAGGTCCGTTTTACTACGCCGAGGATTACCACCAGCAGTACCTCCACAAGGTTCCGCACGGTTACTGCGGCCTGGGCGGCACGGGCGTTTCCTGCCCTATCGGCACCGCCAAGCGGCCTGATTTCGCCCCGGCAACCGGCGCATAACGGCCGATTGTTGTGCCACGCTTTGTGAATGAATAAATCTCGCAGTCTTCTAACTCTCTCCCTTTCAGTCGTTGCGATCGCCGCGCTCCCAGCTGCTGCACAGGCCTCAGCGGCCAGCGCCTCCGGCGCATGCGGCCAGTTCCGCGTGATGCACAACGACAAGATCAGCGGCGTTTCTTTCCCCGCTGGCCCGTACAACATGGTCAACAGCGGCATGTCCTGTGCGCAGACAACGAAGTACTTCCAGCAGTTCCTTGAGGCCGGTAAGATTTCAAAGGGCTGGCAAGTGAAGAACCTGTCAGGCAATCGCAAGCGCTTCACGAAGCTCGGCACGAACCCAACCGTCGATTTTCAGGCGACGGCTGCCAGCGACCCGACGCCGGGCGGCCTGACTTGCCCAGGTACGTTCCGTGTGCTCCACAATGACCGGATCGGCGCGATGAAGCTGCCCGCCGGTAGCTACACGATCAAGCTCGCAAGCCACAACACTCCAGGGCTTAACTGCAAGCTTGCCTCGAACGCTTTCGCTTACTTCCTCAACAACGACTGGGCTGGAAACCTGCCTCATCCGTGGAAGATGAATGTCTCAGCGAAGAGCTTCTACATGAACAACACGCCGAGCGACGGCTTCAGCGTGAAGCGCGTCGGGAGCTAATTAGAGCTTGGCGATGAAGCTCGCTCTTCCTCGCCATCTGGCCGCATCTTTGGGCGCAGCCGCGGTCTGCGCGTCGGTTATCGCCGGCGCGCCGGCCGCGGCGCTCGCCCAGGATGTTGCGCCGACTCCCGAGGGGACCGGCCTAAAGAACTGCGCCGGCACTTACCAGGTGCTTGAGGCATCGCAGGCGGGAACGCTTTCGCTACCGGCCCGCGCTTACACGCTGGCCACCACCGTAGATCTCAACTGCAGCGAAGCAGCGCGGCTGCTGACTGAGTTCCAGCGCAATTGGGGAACGAAGCTGCCTTTGACTTGGAGGCCCGTCAGCGGCCCTGTTGGTTTCGCGAACTCGGCCAGACAGCGCTTCAGCGTTACGCGCGCGCCGTCCGCCAGCACTTCCAAGCTCGCCTGTCCGTACCTGACGCTTGTTCAGGGCGCGCGCGCCGGATCGGTTTACGTTGGCGCAGGGCGCTACCGCCTCAGCCGCTCGTCAACTTCGCTTAGCTGCGCTGCCGCGGCTCGTAACTTCTTCGCCCTTGCCTACGGGACCGGCGACCCCGACGGAACTTGGCGCGCCCAGTCGGTAGGTACCGGCGCGGTCCAACTAATCAGCGGCTCGCGCAGCTTCACGCTCCGCCGCGGCTACTCCACGACCAGCGGCGGTGGCACCTATCCGGCTCGCGGCGAATACCGCTGCAGGCCATTCTTCACGGTCGGCAACAACGACCCGATCGGCAAGAAGTTCACGGTCAAGAAGGGCCGCTACTCAATCACGACCTTCGGTTCAACCGACTGCGCTGCGGCGGTCAAGATCCTGCCGACGCTGCTCGGCATGCGCTCCGGCGTGCTGCCGTCACCGTGGCGACTGCGCAGCACGACAGGGTCGTTCGTGCGCAGCGCCGCCGGATCAAGCGGCTTCAGGCTCTCGCCCTACCTGAGCCAGTAGCGATGCTGAAGCTGCGACGGCTGGCTCCGGTTACTGCTGCGATTGTCGCTGCCGCCGCGATCGGAACCCCGGCAGCGTCAGCGGCTCAGCTGAAGAGCTGCGGCAGCTTTAAGCTTCTGCGCAACGACAAGATCGCCAACCACGCGATCGCAAAGGGGACTTACCGGCTGGCCGCGCTTGGAGTCAGCTGCGAGGTTGTCGCCGGTGATTACGGGCTGTTCGATCAGTTCTTGGCGCAGGACGATTCGCGGTCTCTACCGAAACCGTGGAGCTCGCCGGTTGCTATCGGTCAGCCAAAGTTCGATGCGAAACCGGGCGTCGGCTTCAGGGCCCAGCGAATCTCCGACTGACGGCAGTAGCGCCGCTGCGTTAGAGCCTTTTAGGTGGTCATTCCGGTGAACTGACCACCGGTGATGTTGAGCGTCTGCCCGTGGACGTAGTTGCTCCACGGTGAGCAGAGGAAGAAGACGCCGCCGGCTGCCTCTTCAGGCGTGCCCGGGCGGCCGATCGGAATCAGCATCGATGCCATTCCGCGCATCTGGTCTGGAATACCGAGCTGGACCTTCTCGCCGTCGATCTCCATCGTGTTCTCTTCATCCTTCGAAGCGGTCAGACGGGTTTCGATGTAGCCGAAGGCCACAGCGTTGCAGTTGATCTTGAACTGGCCCCACTCCTTCGCCAGCGTCTTCGTCAAACCGACGACGGCTGCCTTGCCGGCCGCGTAGTTGGCCTGGCCGGCGTTGCCCATCGTGCCGGAGATCGAGGAAACGTTGACGATCGTGCGGAAGACCTCGACGCCCTCTTCTTTCTCGGCCTTGGCAGGCTCGCGCAGGTAAGGGGCAGCTTCGCGGACGATCCGAAATGGCGCCACGACGTGAATGTCGAGCATCCGCTGGAACCAGTCGTCGCTCATCTTGTGAACCGGAGCGTCGAGCGTGTAGCCAGCGTTGTTGACGATGATGTCGATCTTGCCCCAAGCGTCAACGGCTGTCTTGACTAGCTTGGCCGGCGCTGAAGGGTCGGTCAGGTCGCCAGCGAAGACGACCGTGTCGCCGCTGATCTCTGATGCCGTCTGCTCGGCGGCGTCGCCGTCGAGGTCGTTGATCAGGACCTTTGCGCCGTGCTCACTGAGGATCTCCGCCGTCGCCCGGCCGATCCCTCGTGCGCTGCCGGTGACAATTGCCACCTTGTCGTCAAGAACGCCCATGTTCGTTTTCTCCTGAAGTCGATTGGCTTGTAGTCGTGGAAGCTTGCCACGCCGGGCGCCGCGGCGCGGCCTGCCTTCGCCACCAATCCGTATTCTCGGCCTGTGGCAAGTATTCCGGAAGGCCCGCCGTTCATCGATGTCTGCGTTCATCGGAGCGTCCATCCGGCCGTGGTCGCGGCCGAGCTACGCGATGGCCTTGCTGACGGCGTAGTGGCAACGCGCCAGCACTACCTCAGCGCCTGCCAGGCGCGGCGCTGGCGGCAGATCGCGCTGGCCTTCTCGCCGGCCCGCGACGAGGGCGACGGGCTGGCGGCCTATGACGCCGTCAACGCGGCGATCGGCGCGCGGCTCGATGAGGCCGGCGTGCACGTGATCGGCCTTGGCTGCGCCGACGGGGCGAAGGAGCGACGGCTGCTTGAGTCGCTGCCGCCCGGCGGGCCGGTAACCGCGACGCCGGTTGACGTGAGCCTGCCGCTGCTGCAGGTCGCGGCCGACGCTTTGGACGGTGCCGGCGGCGCGCTGCTGCGCCGCCCGGTTGTCTGCGACCTTGGGCTGGCAGCCGAGGATCTGCCAAAGATGGTCGGCGAGGCGCCAGGCACGCGCGTGATCACGCTCTACGGAATGATTCCCGGGATGGAGGCGTTCGCGGCGATCGCGGCGGCATTGGCGCTGCTGCGCTCCGGCGACATGCTGGCAGTCAGTGCCAACCTGCTGCCTGCGGGCGACGATGCGCTGGAGCGGATCGCGGCGCAGTACGACAACGAGCCAACGCGCGAGTGGCTCTGGGCACTCTGCGACGACGCTGGGATCGAGCGCGGTCAGGCCTCGATCACGATCGGCGCGCTCGAGGACGCTGGCGCCGGCGCGCAGGCCGCGATCGGCGCCTGGCTTGAGCCGTCGGTTGATCTGCAGCTTGAACTGGAAGCTGGCACCGCAAGCCTGCCTGCCGGTAAGCCGATCCGCCTGCTGCGCTCGGCCCGCCACACGCCAGCGGGGCTTGAGGCGATCATCATCGCCGCTGGGCTCGAACTGCTGGCGCTCGAGGTGTCGCCGAGTGGCGAAGAGGGCGTTGCGCTGGCGCTCTGCCCCTAGTCGCCGTTGATCGCACCGATCGTGCGCAGCACGGCGCGCACGCGCGGCACTTCGTGCGTGCGAAAGAGGCTCGTCTGGCCCAGTGAGGCGAGCACGGCGAAGAAGCCTTCGGCGCTGCGAACCTCGTCTTCGAAGTAATCGAAGGCGTGAGGCAGCGCGTGGCAGACTGGCAGCCCAAGCACGCGGAGGCGGAAGGTGTTGATGAAGATCCCTGCTTGGTGGCGCACGCGCTCATCGCCGTCCTCAAGGTTTGAGTAGTAGAAGCCGAGGCCCGGATCTACGAACAGCCGCTACACTCCTGCTGCGCGAGCAGCGGCGATCCTCGGCTCGAAGTGGGCGATCAGCTCTGGCAGCGGGTCGCCGTCCAAGCTGACGGCACCGACCTCGCGCACGTTCTCGCCCTGCACGAAGCAGAGAACTATTGCCGCGTCGTACTGCGCCGCCAGCGCGAAGATCTCCTCGTGGTGGGCGGTGCCGGTGAGGTTCAGCAGGTTGGCGCCGGCCTTCAGGCAGGCCTCAACCACGGCCGGTTCGTAGGTTTCGACTGAGACGAGGATGTCATCTGCCCGCAGCGCCTCGATCACCGGCACGAGCTGCTCAATCTGCGAGCCTGCGCCAACGCGCTCGGCATCGAGAATCGTTGACTCTGCGCCGATGTCAATCAGGTCGGCTCCCTGCGCTGCCAGCACGCGGCCGCGCGCGATTGCCGATTCGACCGATGGCGCGACGCTCTCGCGGTACCACGAGTCGCGCGACATGTTGACGACCCCCATAATCGCCGGGGCAGCGTCAAAGTCGAACTCGCGCCCGCCGATGTCGAAGCTGGCGACCGGCGTGGCAATCTCGTCGGCGTGGTCACCGGCGAGCTTAGCTAGGTCTGCGAGCGTCAGCATCGGCCGGCTACTTCGGCTTGTTCAGGTTGGCGTGGCTGAGTAGGTACCACTCGTCGCCGACCTTGATGAACGAGCTCAGGTAGGGCGCCGGGGTGCCGGGGAATTTCGTGCCGTCAACCACAAGCTCGGTCGTCGCGACGAAAGCGACCGACATCGAATCATCGTACACGCGAGCTTTGACTTGCTCGATCCTGTAGCTGCTCAGCTCCGGTAGCCCATCAATGAACTCGCTCTTCGTTAGCGGCGCGCCGGTTGCGCGCTGAAGTTGCCAGTTCGGGGTTAAAAACTTCTCAAGGTCGGTCCTGTTCTTTGTCTTCACGTCCTCGAACAGGCGCGTGACTAGCTCTGTGCCTTCGCTGTTGGCCTCGGTCGCGCTAGCGGACGAGTCGTAGCTGGCGCTTCCACACCCGGCGATCGCGGCTGCTGCGATCAGTACTGCTGCGATTGAGACTGCCCGCGTTTTCATCGGCCGAGCATAGCCTTCGATCAGCCGCCGACGCTGATCCTGAAGGTTGCCTTGAACTGCTCGCCGGGGGCTACGCTGATCAGCCGGTCGCCGCTGATCATTGCGTTGGTTGGCGCCGTCATCGGTTCGAAGCAGATGAATGGCTGGTCTGGCGGGGCGTAGACCTGGGTGAAGTGGTAGCCGCCCTCGAACTCAAGCTCAATCTCCCGCCCGGGGCCGCTCAGCGTGAAGTGCGGTGGCTGGCTCAGCTCATCGAAGAGATCGTCGAAGGCGCGGTCGCCGAGCGGAGCGCGGGCGCCGCTGGCCGGCTCGTGCCCGCCGCTGGGAATCCCACTCGGCTCCAGCAGCGCTTGGCGCGTTACCGGCAGCTCAATCTCAATCCCATCACGCGAGCCGCCCGGCAGCGCGAGGTAGGGGTGGAAGCCAAACGCGATCGGCACGTTGCTGTCGCCGGTTGGGATCACCGTCGTCGCGACGGTCAGCGAGCTGTCGTCGAGCCGGACTTCGAGTTCGAGCATGTGGCGGAAGGGGAAGGCGCGCGCCAGCTCGTCGTGGGCTGAGAAGTCGAGCCGTGCCTGAATTACGGCGGCCCCGCCCAGCTCGCCGGCCTCAACGACCTCCCAGTAAGGCGAGGCGCTGAGCAGCCCGTGCATCGGTAGGCCAGCGGAGTCGAAGTGGAGCGGCGAATCGTCGGCGCTTAGCGTCACATCTACGCCTTCAAACGAGTAGCTCATCGCAGCCAGCCGGTTGGCCCACGGGTAAAGCAGCGGAATGCCGAAGGTTGAGCCCTTCTCCGCGTAAGCCTCGAGGCCGCCGCGCTGGCCGAGCAGCTCCTCGCCTTTACGGCGCAGCGAGCAGCAGACCATTCCAACCCCCGGCGCGTAGACCGCTTCCAGCGCGCCGGAGGCCGATGTCAGCGTCAGCGTCGCGTGGCCATCAGTTGTGCTTTCTGCGACTGCGGCGCTCACAGGCTCAACTCTAATGCGCTGGCGGCCTAACGCTGCCGATCAGCGCTTTACGCTATCCAGTGCTCAGACGTGGAAAAAACCGCGCCTGAGGCCTCAAATCGAAGCGCTAGGCCCGCCGTGCTCTTTCCAACAGTCACCTTCGCAATCTTCTTTCTGATCGTTCTGCCGCTGAACTGGCTGACGATGCATAGTCCGCGCAACTGGCAGATCATGATGCTGGTTGCCAGCTACCTCTTCTACGCCTGGTGGGACCCCTGGTTTGTGCTGCTGCTGGCCGGTTCAACGCTCTTCAACCAGTTGATCGCGGTGAGGATCTTCAAGGCCGAGGCGCCGCGCGCGCGCAAGGCGCTGCTGTGGGTTGGGATCGCCGGCAACCTCGCCTTCCTCGGTTGGTTTAAGTACTGGAACTTCTTCGCCGGCTCGGCCCAAGACGCCGCTGGAACGCTTGGGATTCAGCTCGATCCGGGCTTCGTCGCCGTCGTGCTGCCGGTCGGCATCTCGTTCTACACCTTCATGGCGCTCAGCTACATCATCGACACTTGGCGCGGCACCTACGAGCCGGTTTCGCTCTCGCGCTTCGCCGTATTCCTCTCCTTCTTCCCGCATCTGGTCGCCGGGCCGATCGTTCGCCCGGCCGAGCTGATTCCGCAGTTCGACAATCCGCCCGATCCGCGCGAAGTTGACGCAACGCGCGGCTTTGCGCTGATCCTCGGGGGCCTCTTTCTGAAGGTTGTGCTGGCATCAACCTGCGCCAAGCTCGTTGATCCGGTCTTCGGTTCACCAAAGCTGCACAGCGCGCCCGAGGTGCTGCTTGCGATCTACGCCTATGCGGTTCAGATTTTCTCCGACTTCGCCGGTTACAGCACGATCGCGATCGGCGTTGCGCTGCTGCTCGGCTTCCGCTTCCCCGACAACTTCAACAGCCCATACCGCGCCACCTCGGTTCAGGATTTCTGGCGCCGCTGGCACATGACGCTCTCGCGCTGGCTGCGCGATTACCTCTACATTCCGCTCGGCGGCAACCGCGGCAGCCGCTTTGAAACTGAACGCAACTTGATGCTGACGATGGTGATCGGCGGCCTCTGGCATGGCGCCAACTGGACCTTCCTTTTCTGGGGCGCGCTGCACGGAAGCGCGCTGATCGTCGAGCGCCTCGCGCGCGGTCGGCGCGAGGCGCGCGGCAAGCCGCCGATGGCTAAGTGGCTGGCCTGGCTGATCACTTTCAACTTCGTCTGCTTCGCGTGGATCTTCTTCCGTGCTGAAACCTTCGGCCAAGCGCTCGGCGTGATTGAGCGGCTCTTCACCGGCTGGGGGCAGGGCTCGCCGGCTATCTCACTCGGCGTCGTTGCCGCCGTCGCGACGGGGATCGGCATCCAGTTTCTGCCGGTCAACTTCTGGGCTAACTTTCAAGCCCGGGTTAGCCGCTTCCCTTACTACGCGCAGGGCGCCGCAGCCGGCTTCGTGCTGATGGTGATCAATGTCCTCGGCCCGGCGGGCGTCGCCCCGTTCATCTACTTCCAGTTCTAATGGACGAACACGGCCTTCCCCAGCAGGATCCGCGGCGGCGCACAATGCCAGCCGGCCATGTGCTCGTGGCGCTCTTCATTGGCCTAGTCGTCGCTGCGCTACTGAACGCGCAGGGGATGCACAAGCAAGCGTTGTCGAAGGGGCCGGGGGTCGGCCGTGACATTGCGGGAACTTTGACAGCCGCGCTCGCGGGCGTCAGCGGCGTCTTTCAGATCGATCAGCCGCGCAAGCTACTGAAGGCGGCGCTCGGGCGCAGCGGCGATGACAAGCTCGTCGGCAAGCTGGCAATCACAGCGAAAGCCCCAGCCGCACCCACCGTGCCAACGAAGCCGGTCTACTCGGCCGCCAAGCCAATGAGCCTCTACCTGACCGGCGATTCGCTGATCACCGACCCCGCTCCCGTACTACTGGACAAGATCTCGACCAACCCTGCGATAAAGCCGCTCGGCCTGACCGACGTCCACGCCGCAACCGGCCTCGTCCAGCCAGAGATCTTCAACTGGTTTGAGTATCTGCCGCAGCAGATCAAGGCTCTGAAGCCGGACATGACGGTCGCGACCTTCGGCGCCAACGACGGGCTCGGCTTCACCGGTGTTGCAGGCGCCGATGAGTTCGGCACGCCGGCTTGGCTTGCCGAGTACGCCAGGCGCGTCGGCGGCGTGATGGATCTGATCACCGCGAAGGGCGGCCAGCTCGTGATGCTTGGCCTGCCGATTCCGCGCGACCCGGCGCTGGCCGCGCGCTGGGCGAAAATGAATGTGATTCAGAAGAGTGAGGCCACCAAACGCAAGGGGTTGGTCGCTTACGTTGATCTCTTTGACAAGTTCAAAGACGCGAAGGGGAGGTACGCCGATTTCCTCCCCGACTCAAACCGCCAGCTTCAACGCGCTCGCAGCTCTGACGGGATTCACTACGAGTCGCTGGGAGCAACGATCGTCACCGACGCGATCATCGAAGCGATCAACTCGCTTGCGACCGTGCCGGGGCTTGGCGCGGAGCCTGCGGCTGGGGCGGCCCCGCCCTCAACCAACCCAACTTGAGCTGGGGAATTAGCCGCGCGGAAAAGTATCCGGGAGCGGCCACGCAGCGGAATTCTGTCTTACCCCGCTACGCCGCCCGCCAGCAATCACGGAACCCAAGCGGAGGGGGAGGGATTCGAACCCTCGGTACAGGGGTTACCCGCACAACAGTTTTCGAGACTGCCCCGTTCAACCGCTCCGGCACCCCTCCGGAGCCGCGCATCTTCTGCGCGACAGTCGCAGCCTAGCGAGCCGCCATCGTCGCGCGGCCGCAGCCCTTCGCGCGGCAGGGCAAAAAGTCGCAATCGTGCAGCGGATCTGGCACGATGACATTCTGGACGAATAGGTCTAGTCTTATCTGCAGAGCCAATGGCCAGCAACCTGATCAAACTCACGCGCCGTCACCATCCCGTCAATGCACCGACGGCGCTCTCGAAGCTGAGCGAGATCGTCGCTGAAACTGGCACGCTCACCGACGAGGACATCCGCGGTGTCGCCGCCGACTACCGGCTCCCCGAAGCATCGGTCTACGGCATCGCAACCTTCTACGACGACCTGATCGCGCCGCGCGGCGAGCGCCACGTGCGGATCTGCACCGGCACGGCCTGCTTTGAGGCCGGCGACGCTGACAGCGCGCAGCGGATCTGCGACGGGCTTGGCGTGGGGATCGGCGAAGTAAGCGATGACGGCAGCGTCTCGGTCGCCGAAACCGTCTGCCTTGGCTTCTGCCACAGCAGCCCGGCGGTGCGCGACAACGACGTGATCGACGCCGGCCCCGGCGTGATCGAGCGCGTGATCGAAGGCACAACCGTTGAAGCGGGCGAACCGCCGATGCGCAGCCTGCTAGCCGAACCTGTCCTAACGCAGCCGGGCACCTGGGCCGGCCTGCGCCGCGCGCTCGCTGAGCTCACCCCTGAAGATCTCCTTCAAGTAGAAATGAAGGCCGCCGACCTGCGTGGCCGCGGTGGCGCCGCCTTCCCGGCCGGCAACAAGTGGGAGTTCGCGCGCAACGCGCCCGGTGAGCAGAAGTACATCGTCGCCAACGGCGATGAGGGCGACCCCGGCTCCTACATTGACAAGTACCTGATGGAGCAGTCGCCGGAGCTGCTGCTCGAAGGGCTCGCGCTGGCCGGCTACGCCGTCGGCTCCGACCAAGGCTTCGTGCTCGTTCGCTCCGAATACCCACAGTCGACAATCATTCTGCGCGAAGCGGTGGAGCAGGCGGAGGCCGAGAACCTGCTCGGCGACAACATTCTCGGCAGCGACTTCAGCTTCAGCGTGACGATCGTTGAAGGCGCTGGCTCATACGTAGTTGGCGAAGAGACGGCGCTGCTGGCCTGCCTGCAGGGGCTGCGCGGCACCGTCTCAGCGCGCCCGCCGTTCCCGGCTGAGCGCGGCGTCTACGAGGAGCCGACCGTCGTCAACAACATTGAGACGCTCTGCAACGTTCCCTTTATCGCTGCCCAAGGCGCAGAGGCCTTTTGTAACTTAAGCCCCGGCGACTCGGCCGGCTCGAAGCTCGTCTGCTTCAACTCGTCGTTCGTCAACCCGGGGATGGTCGAGGTTCCTTTCGGCCTGACCGTGCGCGAGCTTTGCGAAGAGGTAGCCGGTGGCCTGAAGGACGGCGCGCAGATCAAGGCGGTGCAGATCGGCGGCCCGCTCGGCGGCATCCTGCCCGCCAGCCTGCTCGACACACCGTTCGATTTTGGTCCGCTGGCCGAAGTTGGCTGCATGGTCGGCCACGGCAGCATCCTCGCCTTTGATCAGACGACCGACATGCGCGCGCTCGCCCAGCACCTGCTGCGCTTTGGCGCGCACGAATCGTGCGGCAAGTGCTTCCCCTGCCGGATCGGCCTGCAGCGCGCCTATGAACTTTTCAGCGACGACGAGCCGATCGACCGCGAATCGCTTGAGCAGCTGCTCGAAACTCTTGAACTAGGCAGCCTCTGCGCCCATGGCAGCGGCATGCCGGCGCCGATCCGCAGCCTTCTGTTGCACTTCCCTGACGAATTGGGGCTGCGCTGATGCAGGTGATGATCGACGGCAAGGCAGTTGAGGTTGAGCCAGGGACGACGCTGCTGGAAGCGATCCAAGGCAATGGCGGCCACGTCGCTTCGCTCTGTTACGACGAGCGGCTCGACCCTTTCGGCGCCTGCCGCGTCTGCATGGTTGGCGTTGAAGGCGCGCCCGGCCCGCTCCCTTCCTGCACCACGCTCTGCCGCGAAGGGATGGAGATTTCGACGAGCGACGAAACCGCGCTGCGCGTTGCCGCCGCCGTCGTCGAACTGGTCCTCAGTGAGTTGCCCGAAGCGCCCGGCGAGCACACCGCGCTGGCCGTCGTCGCAAAGCAGCTGAACGTGACGAGGACGCGCTGGACCGGCGCCGTGCACGAGAAGGACGAAGATCTGCGCCATCCATACCTCGCCTTCCGCCACGAGCTCTGCATTAGCTGCGGCCGCTGCGTGCGCGCCTGCGACGAAGTTCAGGGCGCCTTCGCGCTGACCGTCACAGGCCGCGGCTTCTACTCCAACGTGACCGCCGGTGTTGACAGCGGCTTTGCCGAATCTTCCTGCGTCTCCTGCGGCGCCTGCGCCGACACTTGCCCAACCGACGCGATAGTAGAATTAAGGCTTCTGGAATTAGCTATCGAGCAGAACGGTTCAGGGGAGTAGCGAGATGATCAAGTCGTCGAAATCCACTGTCAGCACAACCTGCGGCTACTGCGGCGTCGGCTGCCGCCTCGAGGTTCACCCGCGCAGCGGCGTTATCGCCTCAATCACTGCGGCGATGGACGGCCCCGCCAACAAGGGTCATACCTGCCTGAAGGGCCGCTTCGCTCACCAGTTCACGCGCTCCGACGAGCGGCTAACTACGCCGCTGATCCGCGAGGGCGACGGCTTTCGCGAAGCGACCTGGGACGAGGCCTTCGAGCGGATCGTCTCAGAGTTCACGCGGATCAAGAGCGATCACGGGCCCGACGCAATCGCCGGCCTCGCCTCCTCGCGCGCAACCAACGAGGACTGCTGGGCGATGCAGCGGCTGATCCGGGCCGCCGTCGGCACCAACAACATCGACAACTGCTCGCGCGTCTGCCACTCGCCAACATCGTTCGCGATGCGCCGCTGCTTTGGCTACTCCGGCGCCACAGGCACCTTCAACGACATTGAGGCCGCCGACGCGGCGATCCTGATCGGTGCCAACGCGACCGACGGCCACCCGGTAGTCGGCGCGCGAATTAAGCAAGCGGCGATTGGCGGGATGAAGCTGGTGACGGTTGACCCGCGGCGGATTGAGCTGGCCGACTACGCCGAGCTGCACTGCTCGATGCGCCCTGGCACCAACGCCGCCGTGATCCTTGGCCTCGCCAACGTCGTGATGACCGAAGGGCTAACCGACGAGAAGTTCATCGCCGGGCGGACCGAAGGCTACGAAGAATTCGCCGCGCTGCTGGCCGAGTACCCGCCTGAGGAAGTAGAGCGGATCACCGGCATTCCCGCCGATGACATCCGCACCACCGCGCGGATCTACGCGACGGCGGAGAACGCTTGCCTGATCTGGGGCCTTGGCGTAACTGAGCAGCGCTACGGCTCCGAAGTTGTACAGCTGATGTGCGGCCTGGCGATGATGACCGGCAAGGTCGGCCGGCCCGGCTCAGCGCTGCTGCCGCTGCGCGGGCAGACCAACGTTCAGGGCTCCTCCGACATGGGCGCGCTACCCGATACCTACTCCGGCTACCGCCCGGTGAGCGATGAGGCCGTAGCGACGACGTTCGAAGAGCGGTGGGGCGTGGGCCTCTCGCGCGAGAAAGGCCTGACGATCCCGAAGATGTTCGACGCCGCTATCGCTGGCGAGCTGAAGTCAATGTTCATCTTCGGCGAGGACGTCGCCCAAACCGACCCCAACACGACGCACGTAATTCACGCGCTCCAGTCGCTCGAGTTCCTTGTCTGCCAAGACATCTTCATGACTGAGACGACGAAGTACGCTGACGTGATCCTGCCCGCCTCAGCTTTTCTTGAGAAGGAAGGCACATTCATCAACGCCGAGCGCAGGATTCAGCACGTAGCTGCCGCGATCGACCCTGCCGGCGATGCGCGCACCGATTTCGAGATCCTCACCACGCTCTCGGCCGCGCTCGGCCACGAGATGAACCTCGCCACGCCGGAGCAGGCGATGGAGGAGATCGCCGCCCTCACTCCCGAGTTCACCGGCGTCACCTACGAGCGGCTCGGCCGCGAAGGGCTTTGCTGGCCGGTCGCGGCAGACGGCAGCGACGCACCAATTCTTTACGAAGAGAAGTTCCACCACGCGAACGGTCTTGGAACCTTCAACGCGCTGCCTTACCGCGAGCCCGGCGAGGTTGCCGACGACGAGTTCCCGTTGATTCTGATCACCGGGCGTCGCCTGCAGCACTACAACGCCGGAACGATGACGCGCCGCACAAGGAACCTTGAGCTGATGGAGAGCGACTGGCTTGAGATCCACCCCGATGACGCCGCCCGACTCGGTATCGATGAGCTCGATCTTGTGTCGGTGCGAAGCCACCACGGGCGGATTGAGATTCCGGCGCGGATTACCGACCGGATCGAAAAGGGCAACGTCTTCACCGCCTTCCACTTCCCCGAGCTGCGCACCAACCTGCTGGTCGGTGACTCGGTCGAGGTAAATACAGGCTGCCCTGAGTACAAGGTCGTCGCAGTTGATGTGCGCGCGATGAGCGAAGCACCGTCTGGTACGCCGGCGCTCGTAGCGGCGGACTGACCGAAGGGGCTGGCCGGTGGCCGACGCTGACTCAGGGCGGATGGTCACCAGCGTTCTGCGCGAAGGCGAGCGCGACGAGATCGCCGTTGAAGAGCCGCTCGAGATTCGCGTTGACGGTGAGGTGCTTTCGGTCACTATGCGCACGCCCGGAAATGACGAGGAGCTGGCGCTCGGCTTCCTCTACGGCGAAGGGTTGATTGACGAGCCGCACCCGGCAGGTCCTACGACCGACTTCGCCGCCAACATCGTTGATGTCGCCGGGCCGCTGCTGAGCGACCCGGGGCGGCGAAACTTCTACACCACATCCTCCTGC
>SYIT01000081.1 GCA_005798685.1 Actinomycetota bacterium
GCGATCATCGGAAAGTTTGGCGCCGTTCCCTGAGTCTCGGCGATGTCTGTGGCCCACTTCGCGTGGTTGTCGAGCGGGTCAACCGAGAGGCCAATCGTCTTCACGCCACGCTTGTCAAACTCCGGTTTGATCGAAGCCATGTAGCCGAGCTCAGTCGTGCAGACCGGCGTGAAGTCACGCGGATGCGAAAAAAGGACGGCCCATGAGTCGCCGATCCAGTCGTGGAAGTTGATTTTGCCTTCCGTTGTTTCAGCGTCAAAATCTGGTGCTGAGTCGCCAATCGTCGGCATGCTTCTGTCTCCTTGGAGTCGATATCGGGGGCAAACTATACAAACCTGATCGTGATTATGCTATTTGGCTACTCGGCGCGGCCCGGCCAGCAGCCCGCTGATCGCCTGCTGGGCCTCCGCTAGCCATGCATCTCGGGCTCCCAGCGGATCGGAACCAAGCAGCGCGAAGGGGATCGCGTTTTTCTCACGCGCCAGCTCCATCTCGGCAACGCCAGTGGCCAGCAGCGGCTCGCCAACAGTCCCCGCAGCCTCGTAGATCACTCCACGCACCGTCGTGTCGGTCGTCTTTTCAAGCATCATTCTCAGCCTTGGGCCGTGCAGCGCAGCGAGCTTCTCCTGCTCGCCAGTGGCGGTGCCAAGCAGCCAGAGCAGCAGCGTCACGTTCTCGAGCGCATATCGCAGCGTGCCGATCACGTCGGGGGTGCCGATCCAACACTCTCCCCCGGCAGCTTCGATCGCCGCCCGGCCCCCTTCTGCCCGCGTGACACAGCGGGCGGCATGGCCTTCGGCTACCAGCTCACGCGCCAGGTCGAGGCCGCGGCAGCCACCGCCCACAATTAAGACCCTCATCAGGTCGCTCCATCCGGCCCACCGAGCAGCGAGCGCTCAAACTCTTCCAACGTCTGCTCCGCCTGACCACGGGCGCGGCGACGCGAATTGCGCGCTTCGAGCAGCTGCCGCAGGTCTTCCTCTTCGAGCTCCGCGTCTTCACGAATGTCGGCCATCTCGCGTTCGATCTCGGCCTTCAGCTCAACATGACTAATCGCGGCCGCTCCGCGAGCTCGGCGCTTCGCGTTGACAGCCGCCTCCATCTGCGCGAGATCATCGATCTCATTGGTGTATTCGAGTTCCGCCGATCGGGTCGGGCGCCAATCTAGCCGGTCGGCTCCCGAACCTGGGTAGAGGATCCCGATCAGCACAACTGCGGAGATGATCAAGGCGATGACAACGATCACGATTAGGGAAAATGGGTCCACGCCAATTCAGTCTACGGCGATGACGGCGAGCAGAGGAATCGGCGCGGCCGGTCGCTGAGAACTGATAGCCTGCCTTGGTGCAGATCTCCCACCGCTCGAGACATCTGCTTGCGGCCGTCTGCCTGGCAGGGCTGGCTCTCCCGTCTACAGCGCTCGCCGCGAAGTCGCCAATCAGCGTCGGCGACAACTCGAAGATGTACAACGAGCGCTACTGCGAGTACCTGTTCGTCCACACCGTTCCCAACGGCACCGGAAGCGGTGCCAAGCTCGTTGGCGACGTTTGGAACACTTTCGGCCTCAACAAGTGCCCAGCCGCTCAATGGGCTGCGTCCGACGGGACGGCGCTGGCGGCGCTCGTCCCCGGCACGTTGGTAGTAAAACTCAACGGCCCTCGCCACTGGCTGATCGACAATGCGACGATCACGTGGGACTCACGGATCGACCCGCGTGGTGGCAAAGTACGTCAGTTCCCTGGGCTCAAGATGCGCTTCTTGACCAGCGTCGACGTTCCCCTCAGCGCTATTGCGAATGGCGCTGTTACGCCGTATCAGGAGATGATCGTCAACCGCAGAACCAACTTCAACTTCTCGCGCAAGTACCCGATCCACGAGCTCGTCTCGCCTGCGGGCAAGGTCTACGCGATGCAGGCCTATTCGCAGATTAAAGACAAGGCGCTGAAGCTGAAGGATCTCGCCGGGCTCGGTTCGAAGCTGGCGCTGCCGGCCGGATGGAAGTACCGCACGCGCAAGCTGAAGGCAGACCTGACGCTGAAGACCAAAGGAGCAACGACTGTGCTCCAAGATGAACTCGAGAACACTTACCAGCTCGTCAGGTAACCGCTCGCGCCAGCGCGTTGCAGCGGCCGCGAGCAGATAAGGTCGAACAATGAACTTCGACCTTTCCGATGAACAGAAGCTGGTTGAGCAGACCGCGCGCGAGTTCACCGGCGGCGAGATCATGCCGGTCGCAGGCGATAACTCGGAGAACCACTTCTTCGACCGTGATCTCGTAAACAAAATCGCCGCCCAAGGCTTTCTCGGGGCGATCGTGCCGCGCGAGTATGGCGGTGCAGGCCTCGATTACACGACCTACGCGATCATCTGCGAAGAGATCGGCCGCGGCTGCTCGGCGATGCGAACCGTCGTCTCAGTTCAAACATCGCTCGTCTGTTCAACGATCCTCAAATGGGGCACCGAAGAGCAGAAGCAGCGTTACCTGCCGCTACTCTGCTCCGGCGAATGGCTCGGCTGCTTCGGCCTGACAGAGCCCGGCACCGGCTCGGCCGCCGCCAACCAGAAGACGCGAGCCGTCCAGCAGGACGACGGGACTTGGCTGATCAACGGCGCGAAGATGTGGATCTCGCTCGGCAATAACGCCAGCCTCGCGCTGATCTTTGCGCAGACAGACCCTTCGCTCGGCCACCGCGGCCTCGCCTGCTTTCTCGTCGAGACCGACCAACCAGGATTCATGCCGTCGCAGATCACCGCGAAGATGGGCCTTTGGGCCTCCGATACAGCCGAGATCGCGCTTGATGACGTGACCGCATCAGCCGACTCAATGCTCGGCGAGGTCGGCGCCGGCTTCAAGGTCGCGATGAGTGCGCTCGACTCCGGGCGTTACTCGGTGGCTGCTGGCTGCGTCGGGCTTGCCCGCGCCTCGCTCGAGGAGTCGATCGCCTACGCCACCGAGCGAACGCAATTTGACCGCCCGATCGCCGGCTTCCAGCTTGTCCAGGCGATGATCGCCGACATGGTTGTGAAGACCGAAGCTGCGCGGCTACTGGTGTATAAGGCCGGCTCGGTCAAGGATGCAGGCAAGTCGAGCACGCTCGAGACATCGATTGCCAAGTACTACGCCACTGAAGCGGCGGTTTGGTGCTCTGACAAGGCGATTCAGGTTCACGGCGGCGCCGGTTACAGCCGCGAGCATCCAGTTGAGCGCTACTACCGTGATGCGCGCGTGACGACAATCTATGAAGGCACGTCGCAGATCCAGCAGCTGATCATTGGCCGCGCCGTGACCGGCCAAGACGCGCTCAAACCGATGACGGTCGAAGGCCCCTAGCAATCTTGATCGCGTCCGGTTCGCGAGCTACCCCAACGTTCTGATGCCTCGCACTTACAAACATCTTCATCGGCTCGAACGGCGACCGCGTAACGATCCCGTTCATCGGCGCGCTAACGGCCGCCAAGTCAGCGATCGCCTCGCTGAACTCCACTGGGCCCGGCACGACTCGCCACTAGGGCCGCTGCTGCTGACTGGCGGCGAGGCTGGGCTGATCGGCGTCAACTTCTTGGACGGCGCCGACGCAGCCGCGCAGGCGGCCGACATCGCCGATACCCGCGGCGCCAGAGCAACAGAACGGTCAACTGCGCTGGCCGGGCTAGTGCGCCAACTCGATGCCTACTTCGCGGGCTCGCCAGAGCGCTTCACCGTAGCGATCGATTGGTCGCTGTTCGAGCCGTTCCAGCGGAGCGTGCTGCAGCGCTGCGCAACGATCGAGTTTGGCGACCGGATCAGCTACGGCGAGCTGGCTGAGGAGATCGGTGCGCCTCGGGCTGCGCGCGCCGTCGGTAACGCGCTGCGCTGCAACCCGATCACGATCGTGATCCCTTGCCACCGCGTCGTCCGTTCCGACGGCAGCCTCGGCGGCTACGGCGGAGTCGACCGCGAGCAACGCAAAGCGACTCTGCTGAGCTTGGAACTGAGCAGCGCTGCCGCTGCGGCCTAAGTCTGAGTGCTGCCGTACTGCTCGGCGGCGAGATTGTCGCCGGTAACGCCGGCCGGGGTTTCGATCTGCGGCGTGTCGCGTAGGTACCACTCGGCGTCAAGCGCGGCTTGGCAGCCGAGCGCTGCGGCGGTGACGGCCTGGCGGTAGGTGTGGTCGACGAGGTCCCCAGCGGCGAAGACGCCGGGGAGTTTGGTGCGCGTTGAGCGCCCCTCTGTGATCACGTAGCCCTCGTCATCGATCTCAACCATCCCGCTAGCGATCTGGGATTGCGGCTCGTGGCCGATTGCGATGAAGGCGCCTTGCGTCGGCAGGATCTGCTCCTCGCCGCTCTCACTGTTGGCAAGCGTCACGCTCTCCAGCGCAGCGTTGTCGCCGGCATTGAAGCTGGCGACGGTAAATGGCGTCGCCCACTCGATGTTCTCCGTCTGCCGAGCACGATTAAGCATGATCTTTGAGGCGCGAAACTCGCTGCGGCGGTTGACGATCGTGACCTTCGAAGCGAACTTGGCGAGGAAGATCGCCTCCTCCATCGCCGAGTCGCCACCGCCGACAATTATCGTCTCCTTATCAACAAAGAAGGCCGCGTCGCAGGTTGCGCAATAAGAGACGCCGCGCCCCGACAGCTCGTCCTCGCCTGGCGCGCCAATCTTTTTGTGCTCGGCGCCCATCGCGAGAATTACGGTGCGAGCTTGGTAGCGCTGCTCGCCGACCCAGACGCTGTGAACGCCGCCGGGCTTGTCGGAGAGTTCGAGTTTCGTCGTCAGGTCGGTGATGAAGCGGGTGCCGAAGCGCTCAGCTTGGTCGCGCATCGTCTGCATCAATTCCGGGCCCTGAATGCCGTCGCGGAACCCGGGGTAGTTCTCAACCTCGGTTGTCTGCTGCAGCAGACCGCCCCACTGCCAGCCTTCAATCAACAGCGGCGAGAGGTTGGCGCGCGAGGTGTAGAGCGCCGCCGTAAAGCCAGCTGGGCCGCTGCCAACAATGATTACGTTTTCGATCTCGGCCATGTGCTTCTCCACTCAGGTTGCAGGTGACTTTACTTTGTATAGCGTAGCCGCTTTGTCGCGGCCTTTGTCGCGCCAGCCCTGAACCGTTCGGCGCAGATGGAAATAAGCGATTGCGCCTGGGATCGTCGGCAGCCAGAACGAAAATGCGCGGTAGCTGAGGACGGCGACGATTGCGAGGCTGCTGGGAACCCCAAAGGCAATGAGCACGCCGATCATGCCGCCCTCGACGCCGCCGATCCCGCCCGGCAGCGGCAGCAGGTTCGCGAACATGCCGACGTAATAGGCCATCACCAATACAGCAAAGGGCGGCGGGTCACCGAAGGCGTGGAAGGCGGCCCAGAGCGTGAAGATGTCGAAGTACCACCAAATGATCGCGCCGAAAACGGCGCCGTCGCGCTCGCGGATGATGATCAGCGCTTCACGCACTCCGATCGCGAGCGCGTCGGGAACCGGTGCCAGCTTTGCAAGCACACGGCCGAACCAGCCTGAGTCCTCGGCCCAATGTTTAATCCGTCGATCGATCTGCTCGGGAATCAGTGTGCAGGCCAGCGCCAAGATGATTGCCAGCCCACCGATGATTGCCGGCACCATCGTCAGCGCAAAGACGCCGCTGCCATTGAAGGCGCCAACGTAGAGGCCGATTCCAGCGATCAGCAGCGTGAACATGTAGACGGCGTATAGAATTACGTACTGAGCGATCATCCTTGTCGCAACAGTGCGGCCGGGCATTCCTGAGCGGCGCAGCGCCCAAGCCGTAAGGATTGCGCCGCCCGCGCCCGCGGCGGCGAACAGCCTCGCCGCGACCAGGCCGGCCATTGTGATCTGGTAGCTGACAGACCAGTTAATCTTCGTGCTGCCGCGCACGAAGACGCCGCGGAAGAGCCAGATGTAACCGCCGAACGAGATCACTTCGAAGGCCGCGCAGACGATCAGCCACTTTGGGTCGCCGTCCTGAATTCTGTCCCAGGTCTTGTTGATGCCAGCGATCTGTGGCAGGCCGAAGTAGAGGAACACGACTACCGCAAGCGCAAAAAAACCGGCGAAAGCGGCATGGCGGCGCGAGAAGCGCCGCGTTGGCATCTGCTCGTCGTCGCCTAGACCCAGGGCAGGCGCCTCAACCTCGCTCGGGGGCAGCTCCATCAGGCTCCCTGGGCGCGATGCTCAAGCCCTTGAATCAGACGGGAGAACCGGTCGGCTAGCGGCGCGAGCCGCGGCGCCGCCGTGCGCAGCCCCTCAACCAGTGCGAGCCCTGCCAGCAGGTCAATCACGTAATGCTCGCCAAGGTAGACGAGCGCGAAGCCAAGCGTGCCAGCGTAGACCCAGGCGACCGTCCCCTCAGCACGACCAACGTCCGAAAGAACGTGCGCGGACATCACCGAAGTTGCGAAGTGAAGCGAGGGCATTGCGGCCAGAGGGTTGCCTGCCAAGCCATCGTAAAGCGTCGGCCAGCGGCCGCGCCAGAACTGCTCACCGTAGTCGATCATCATCCGCCGCAGGCCAAGCTTGGTGCGCGCGACGTCGCCGCCGAGGCGACCATTCTCGGCGGCATACCAAGGCGGCGCGGTCGGCACGAGCCAGTAACCGATCAGGCCAAGGTCGAAGGTTCCGTAGATCATCGCTGCGGCGCGCGGAAACTGCTCGCGGCGCCTCATGAACACGTAAGCGACAGTCGCGTGGGGAACAAGAAACCAAGCCCAGTGTGCCCAGACGAGCAGCTTTTCCTGCAGGCGGATGTTGCCTGGGTCGGCGAGCGCGCGCTGCAAGCGAACGCCGGGCAGCTCTCCCAGGCCGAGCAGCCGATCGACTGTGACCGGGTAGTCGACAAATGCACGTCGCTTTAGCTCTTCAGGGTCGTCGGCCGGCATCTCATAGGTCGCGAAGTAAGCCCACATCTGAAGTATTGAGACTGCAACATCGCGCCTCGGTGAACGCGGCGCGGCGACACAAAGCGCTAGCGGCGCGCTCCAAGCCGACGCAAGTACCGCTGCCTTCGGAAGCTTCACCTTGCGGCGCAGGAGCGGCGCGGCAACGCCAGCGGCGACTGTTGCCATTGCCGCAATCCGTAGGGCTTTCGAGGGGCTCAAGGTTGGCGCAGTATACGGTTGGAGGGTGCAGCTAAGCGAACAAACAATCGCAGTCACAGGAGCTGGCGGCTTCATCGGTGAGGCGCTGTGTCAACGGCTCACTCGCGAAGGCGCGCAGGTCGTGGGGATCGACGTGCGCGCCGACAGGCGTGGCGGAGTCGAGGCGACCGGAGCGCGCTTTGTTGCCGCCGACGTGCTCGATACGGAGGCCGTGGCCACTGCGCTCACCGGCTGCGGCGGGCTTATCCATACCGCGGCGATCGTTGGCGACTGGGGTTCGATGGAGCACTTCATCGAGGTGAATGTGCGCGGCAGCTGCTCCGTTTTTGACGCAGCGCAGAGCGCGGGCATCGAGCGGATCGCTCACCTCTCATCGGTCGCCAGCTGGGGCTACGAGTTCAGTAACGACCTCGAAGAAGCGGCGGCGCCGCGCGCCACAGGCGCCCCTTACGCCGACACCAAGGCAGCCTCCGACTACCTCGCACTCAGACGCGGCGCTGCCGTGGTCAGGCCCGGCGACGTCTACGGTCCCGGCTCAGTTCCTTGGGCGATCCGTCCAATCGAGGCGCTCCGCGCTGGAAGCTTTGCTCTGCCGGGGAAGGGCGACGCGCTGATGACTCTGGTCTACATCGACGATCTCGTCGACTGCATCATCCGCGCGCTGACAAACGAAGCCGCCGCCGGTCAAGCTGTCACAGCCTGGGACGGTGTTCCAGTCACAACTGCGGAGTTCTTCGGCCGCTACGCGCAGATGCTTGGCCAGAAGGAGGTACGTACGGCGCCGGCAGCGGTGATCGAAGCCTTCGCCCGGGCCGCGGAGCTGGTCGCCAAGCTCCGCGGCACGCAGCCGGGCGTCAGTCGCGAAGCGATCCGTTACGTCTCACGCCAGGCCGTATACCCGAACAGACGGGCTCGCGAGCTGCTCGGCTGGGAGCCAAAGATTGAATTCGACGAGGGTATGAGGCGGACCGAGCTCTGGCTGCGCGCCGAGGGGATGCTCAGCTAAAGCTTTTCGGCGCAGACGCGAACAAACGCGCCGATAACGGGGCTGTTGGGGTCACCCTCGGGGTGCCACTGAACGCCGAGCACAAAGCGACGATCATCCAGCTCGATCGCTTCGGGAAAATCGTCGGCGGCGGCCCAAGCGGTGACCGTCAGCCCCTCACCGATGCGATCAATTCCCTGATGATGGTGCTGCATTGCCGAGTGGAGCAGTTCACCGGTGACCGCTGCCGCCAGCGAGCCCTCCGCAAGGCGAACATCGTGCTCGCTGCCTTCAAACGAGCCGGGGTTCGGGCGGTGGTACGAGGGGAGGTCTTGAATCAATGTTCCTCCGCGCGCGACGTTCAGCAGCTGCATTCCTCGGCAGACAGCCAGCAGCGGTAGATCGCGCTCGATCGCGGCTTTGATCAGTGCCATCTCGCTGTGATCGCGTTCGATCCGGGAGCCTTCGTGCTCGGGAGCAGGCTGCGCTCCATAGAGCGAGGCATCTACATCGGGGCCGCCGGTCAGCAACAAGCCGTCGACAGCGGCGAGAACCTGCTCCGCGCCGCCGTCGGCGAACGAGGCGTCAGGTGGCAGCAGCAGCGCAAATCCGCCCGCCCGCTGAACCGCATCGACGAAAAGCTGGGGCACCAGCGCAGCCTCCGTGTCCCAAAGGCTCCAGCGAGCCTGCTCAACGTAGGAGCTGATCGCGATCAGTGGTCGGCGGCCGGCCATCGGGGCAAGGCTAAAGCCACAGCTCGATTCCTGCCTCAAATACATAAGATGCCGCAATGGACAAGTTTGAAATCGAGACTGCATTTGAGACCGTAAATCTGTTCCGCGCTGGAGCCGCGGCGAAGATCGAATTGAACCGGCCCGATTCGCTGAACGCTTGGAACGGGCAGATGAGCAGCGATCTGTTTGCTGCCTACGAACTAGTCCGCGACGACGATGGGATCCGTGCCGTCGTAATTGGAGCGGCTGGCCGAGCCTTCTGTTCCGGCGCCGACCTCAAAGACGGCGCCGCCGGCGGCCTAACGAAAGAGGACGGGCGCCCCGACCTTGAGCGCTCTTTACACGAGCGCTACCACCCGGTGATCACCGGTCTGCGTCGCCTGCCGAAGCCGGTCATCAGCGCCGTGCAGGGGCCTTGCGTTGGCGTTGGCCTCTCGCTCGCGCTCTGCGCCGATCTCGTCTACGCGACCGAGAACGCCTACTTCCTGTTGGCCTTCGTCAACATCGGCCTCGTACCCGACGGTGGGTCATCGGCCTTGATCCCGGCAAGGATCGGGCTTGCACGAGCAACCGAGATGGCGATGCTCGGCGAGCGCGTCGACGCTGCCAAAGCGGCCGACTGGGGTTTGATCAACGGTGTTTTTGCGAACGATCAATTTGAAAGCTCAATCGGTGCGCTCGCTCAGCGCCTTGGTAATGGGCCGACCCGCTCCTACGCGGGCTCAAAGCGGCAACTGAACAACTGGATCTTCGACCCGCTCGACAACCAGCTCACACTTGAAGCGGCGATCCAGCAGGAGATGGCAGGCAGCGCCGACTTCGCCGAAGGCGTGCTCGCCTTCCTCGAAAAGCGCGAAAGTTCTTTTACTGGGCGCTAAGGCGCGCCTCCTCCCGTCCGATTCCTTTATAGGATTGACTGCTCCGTGCGTCCCTTCACCTCCTTCCGCCCAGCTAAGAACAGCATCCTCTTCGGGATCGTTTTCATCTCTGCTTTGCTGCTTCCCGCTGCGGCCGCCTTCGCCGATTTCATAGCGCCTCAATCCGGTGGCGGCACTCCAAACGCCGAAGCGATCCGCTCGCTCTACCTTTGGATCTTCGGACTTGGCTGCGTCGTCTTCTTTGGCGTCGGCGGTCTCTTGATTTGGACGGTGCTGAAGTACCGCTCAAGCAAGGGCGCCGTTGCCGTTCGAGTTCACGGCAACAATCGCCTCGAGATTGGCTGGACGGTCGGCGCCGCGCTGCTGCTTGTGCTGATCTCAGTCATCACGTTCCTCAAGCTCGACCAGATCAAAAACCCGCCCAATTCAAGCGCCAGCGGGCTTTCGACGCCAAAGAACGTCGCCGTCGCCAGCGGGCCAGCGAAGCCTTCGCTGCCGCCGAATGGCCGCTCGCTGAACATTGACGTCAACGGCCAGCAATACCTCTGGCGCTACACCTATGCCGACACCGACACCAACAACCTCAACAACGTCTTCTCTTACGAACAGATGGTCGTGCCCACCGACACGACGGTCAGCCTCAGCATCCGAGCGCTTGATGTTCAGCATTCCTGGTGGATCCCCGAGCTCGGCGGGAAGTTTGACGCCGTTCCCGGTTACACCAACTACACCTGGTTCAAGATCTCAGAGCCAGGCGTCTATAAAGGCCAGTGCGCGGAGCTCTGCGGCCGCAACCACGCGTCGATGATCGCCTCCGTTAAGGCCGTCTCACCCGACCAGTTCGAGCTCTGGTACGCCGGGCAGAAGGCGGCGATCTTGGCTGCAGAAAAAGAGGGTGCCGCGGCCCGCAACAAGCTCATCGCCAAAGACGCGGCGGCGCTCAAGGCGGCGCCGAAGAGTGAACCACCGGCCGCGGCGGCGCCTGTCGCGGCCGCCGATGGCAAGAAGATCTTTGTCGCCGGCGTTCCCGCCACCGGCGCGCTCTCCTGCGGGTCCTGCCACACACTTGGGGCCGCCGGCACGAAGGCCGCCGTCGGGCCTAATCTCGACGTCGTCCTCAAGGGGCAGAGCGCGGCAATGATCAAAGCCTCGACGCTCTATCCGAACAAGGTGATCTCGAAAGGCTACGCAGCCAACATCATGCCTGCCAACTACGGCACATCGTTGACGAAAGCTCAGCTTGACGCACTCGTCCAATACATCGACGAAGCCGTAAACGGAAAGTGATCAGCAGATGACAACCACGACCGCAACCCCGAACAAGCCCGGCATTCCAGAGATCGTCACCAATTCGGCCGCGCCTCGGCCGAGCGGCTGGCTCTCCTGGCTCACCAGCACCGATCACAAGCGAATCGGGATCATGTACGTCGTCGCCTCGTGGGTGTTTCTCGTTCTCGGCGGAGTAGAGGCGCTGCTGATCCGCCTGCAGCTCGCAGTTCCCGACAACACGCTGCTCTCGCCACAGACCTACAACGCGCTCTTCACGATGCACGGCACGACGATGATCTTCCTCTTCCTGATGCCAATGATCGCCGGCTTCGCGAACTACCTCGTGCCACTGATGATCGGTGCGCGCGACATGGCCTTCCCGAAGCTCAACGCGCTCTCACTCTGGCTCTTCATCGCCGGCGGAATCGTCTTCTACGGCTCACTGCTCTTCAGCCCCGCCGAGTGCGGCTGGACCTGTTACGCGCCGCTTTCAGAGACCGCCTTCTCGCCCTCGAACGGTGTCGACGCTTGGATCTTCTTGATCCATCTCGTTGGCCTCTCGTCCTTCATCGGGGCGCTCAACATCTTCGTCACGATCACCAACATGCGGGCGCCGGGGATGAGTTGGGGCCGCCTGCCGCTCTTCGTCTGGACGATGCTGACGCAGGCGATTCTGCTGATTATCTCGCTGCCAGTGATCGCCGGCGCGGTAACGCTGCTACTGACCGACCGGCACTTCGGAACCCACTTCTACGACCCAACCAACGGTGGCTCCCCGCTTCTCTGGCAGCACCTTTTCTGGTTCTTCGGCCAC
>SYIT01000082.1 GCA_005798685.1 Actinomycetota bacterium
CCTCGTGGTCGGTGGCGTAGTTGTCCCAGCCGAGCGCAGTGATGTTGTCGGCGACTTCGGTGACGAACGGCAGGTTGCGCGTCAGCGCCCGCATGTCATAACAAGGCTGCTCGAGATCGTCGAGCGGGTCGGCTAGCTCAATGCCGCCATCTTCGGAACGGCGCAGCAGGAAGTACTCCAGCTCGGCGCCGATCCGCAGCTCGTAGCCGAGCTCCGTGGCACGGGCGATCTGGTTCTGCAGAATCGTTCGCGGGCAGAAAGGCCATGGCTCGCCTTCGACAGTGACGTTGCAGGCGAAGCGACCAATGTTCAGCAGCCAAGGCAGGCGCGTGAAGGTCGAAACGTCGGGCATCGCGATCATGTCCGGACTGTCGGGCGTCTGCCCAATATCGCCGGCGGCGAAGCCGGCAAAGCCCGCGCCATCGGTCAAGAGGTCGTCAAGGTGGTGGGCAGGCACGAGCTTCGCGCTCGGCTTGCCGTGCATGTCGACGAACTGAGCGAAGAGGAACTCGATCCCCTGATCAGCGACGATCTTGCGGACGTCGTCGCTGCTGAATTTTTCAATCGCGCCCATTATCTCTCCTTTGATCTTTGCTCTGCTGAAATTGGACGCTCACGGGCTGGCCTGCGGCCCGCTCTCGGTCGGGCTCGGAGAGAGCCCCTCTTCCTTCACATTCTTCTCGCGGATCACCTCGGCTACCTGACCGCTATTTGCATTGATCTTAACGACGACGAGGTTCTTGTAGACCAAGCCCCCCGGCGCAGGCTCAGCGAGCGAAACGGCCCAATAGGAAGAGGTTCCGAAACCGGACCGGACGAAGCGAATTTGAGTGCGCGTCGCGTCAAACCTAATCTGCTCACGGGCCGTCGCGATCGCCTGCGCCTGGCTGACTCGAATTTGTGCCTGTTGACAGCCTTGCGAGACGGCGTAAGTGACAGCAACCAGAACAACGATCGCGGCAACCGGCTTCCACGTGATCCGCTTCGGAAGCTTGCCTGGATAGACAGCATGGCGGTATTTCGGCCTCGTTTGCTGCTCCACGCTGGCCTGAAATCCGCAGTGCGTTACTTAAATCTGGGGACGGAAGGTGTCGCCCCAGTCGGTGCCGAGAACGATCGCGAGCACTATGCCAACACAGATAATTGAGATCGAAATCATCGCGACCTCAAATCCTTTGACATGAGTCTCGTCTGGTGGGAATTCAACTTGCTTGCCACGTTCGGACATTGCTGTCTCCTTTAGCCGATCTCGGTTGACATTGTTGACTCGGGCGGCTGAGAGCTTGAGTTACTCCCGGTCAGGCGTTGAGTGTGAGATTGGAGGCGGCGATTCTCTACCACCACCCAAGCTATGAGCGTCACGACCATGAATGCTGCCCCTAGCGCGGTCAGAACGTAATAAGCGGTCGTCGCGCCGGCACCCTCCGCTCCGTAGGTTGAACCTGGGCCGAAGGTCATGATGCCAGCGCATTTCTCGTATGCGGCCTGGACGATGAAGTCTGCAGTGTCGGCGGCGTCCGGAGCCGAATTACCGACATCTTGGACGCACTTTGGAGCGCTGTCGATTAGCAGGGCCATTATCAATCCTCCTGCTCGTGGATGACATCGCCGGCCTTTTGACGACGGTCTTTTTGAATTATCCAGTGACTGAGACCGCCGACAACGGCAATCATCACGATGACGCTAATAGCCAGTTGCACCATCTGCTCAAACCCCTGACTTAATACGACGATAGGCATCTTCTAGTACCGGCCGTGAAGGAACGATCGTTCCGTCCGGCTCGATGATCATCTCCTCGGCATCAGCAAACTCAGGGAAGAAATCATCTTCGTACTCAGCGCGGTCGAGGCCCTCAATCTCGACCTCCGGCGGTACTCGCAGCAGGTTCATCTTCTTCAGAATCCAAGATCCGAACCAACCGGTCAGGAAGCCGAGAGGGAGGAACGTTGCCATACCAATCAGCTGGCCGCCGATCGACGACTCGACGTTATTTATCCCAGTCGGGTAGCCAGCGGCAAAGACACCGACCCAGAGCAGGCCAAGGAAGCCCGCAACTCCGTGAACCGAGACTGCGCCGACGGCATCATCAACGCGCATCTTCTTCTCAATGAAGCCGGCGGCGTAGTAAGCGAGCACGGCCGTCAGCGCGGAGAGCAAGTAAGCCAATGAGGGGGCGTAAACGTCGGCTCCTGCGGAAACGCCGATTACTCCGGCGAGTCCGCCGGAAATTGTCCAAAATGGGTCACCCCTGGAAACGAAATATCCGCCGGTGAACCCGCCCGCGAAGCCAACCGTAATCGTCATCGTGATAGCGCCGAGCGTCGTCGGGCTCAGATAGATGTTCGCCCAGCCTGGGAATGCGGTCGAGGAAATAACCAAACAAGCGCCGTAGAAGGCATAGAAGCCGGTGAAGATCAGCATCAGGCCGAGCGCCGTAATATGGAGGTTGTGGGGCCTGAACGCTCGAGCCTGTCCCTTGACATAGCGACCTATTCGCGGCCCCATGTTGAACAGCACGCCAAGCGTGAAAGCGCCAGCCACGCCGTGAACTACGCCGGAAGCGATCGAGTCGTGAAACCCGAAACGCATCGTAAGCCAGCCGCCTGCGCTCCATCCCCAGGAAGCGTCGAGAATCCAAACGCCGGAACCGAGCAGCACTGCGAGCAGCAGGTAAGCGCTGAGCCTTGCGCGCTCAATTATGGCTCCAGACATGATCGACGCGGTCGTCCACGAGAAGAGCAGGAAGGCGAGGAAGAAAATGAGGTTGATGTTGTTCGTAATGTTCGGGGCGAAGGACTCGCTCCACGGAATCCCTCCCTGGCACGCGAGCGAGGTGAAGTCGGACGAGTTCGGGCCAATCGGCAGGCCGGGCTGGTTACAGTTGTAGATCCACCAGCCGAAGAAGTAGAAGCTTGGTGTTACGACGGCAATCGTCAGAATGTTCTTCATCGCCGTCGCCATCACGTTCTTGCGCCTCGCGATGCCGGCCTCGTAGCTCATGAAACCAGCGTGGATCAGCCACATCAGCACGACCGTGAAGAAGTAAAACTGCTCGCCGATGACAAGCGAATCTTGCGTCTGACCTACTACTACGTCCTCGACGGTTGGTCCCGCCGCTGCAAATAGCTCAAGCACTTGTTCCTCTCCACTTAAGAGCAGGCGAGAAGCCTCCTCAGACCCAGCACTGGTCGTTAGATTCGCCGAACGGCGACCGGCGCGCTAGGTAAAAAACATCCCCTTTGGGGGCCGCTGTTATGTACGAGTTGCACATTGGCGGCTTGCCTGTAAATATCCCCCCGTGAACCGAAACAGCGCGCACTCGCTAGCCGATGTTCTCTTGGCCGCTGACGGCGCCCTCAGCGGTCAGCTCGAAGTTGCGACTAGTGAAAATGCGACGCTGGGCGCCGTAATCCGAACTCTTAACGCCTCGCTAGAACTGGACAAAGTGCTAGCAGGCGTCGTCAAGCTGCTTAGCGACGCGACGCGATGCCATGCCTGCTTCGTCTATTCGCTGGAGGCAGAACGGCTGGTCCTCCGCGCTGCCTCGCCCCAATATCGCTCGCTTGTAGACGATCTGAGCATTGGGGCCGACGAGGGCTTGGTTGGCTGGGTCGCCCGCACAGGCGACGCCGAGTTCATTCGCGAAGCAGCAATGGAGGACCCTCGTATGAAGGTCATCCCGGAGCTAGATGAAGAGCGCTTCCAGTCGCTCGTCGCGGCGCCAATCGTAGGTCGAGACCGTTCGACGATCGGCGTCATCTCTCTGCACACGATCGCACCGCGCGAGTTCGAGCCTGAAGTTCTTGACTATCTCGTTTCGAGTGCTTCTCTGATCGGCGGGGCGATTGAGAATGCCCAGAAGCACGCAGCTACCAAACATCATGTCCAGAAGCTGAAAATCCTTTCAAGGGCCACTGCCGCGATTACCTCGTCCGAAACAGAGGCACAACTCTGTGAAAATACGGTCAGCGGAGTCCGTCAGCTGTTCGAGAATTCGAGCTGCCAAATATATCTCTCCAGTGCTACCGAAACGGGCCAAGATCGGGGTTTGAGGCTGGCAGCGCATGAGATCGCAGAAGCAGATCAGCAGCCAGCAGATTCTGCCGAGTTCGTAGCGACGGAGGTCGCACGAGCTGGGTCGCCGCCGCAGGGTAAGGCGGCGAAGTTCACGATTCCGCTGTGCGTTACCGACGAGCAGATTGGCCTGCTCGTCGCCAGTGACCTTGCGATCACGGATTGGGAAGAGGAGGATCGTGAACTTCTTCGCGCCCTGGCAAAACTGACGTCTGTCGCTCTCGAGCGGATCGCCCTGATCAAGAGGCTCGCCTCGCGGGGAAGCTTCGCTGAACTTATCGCCGCAATAAGGAGCGGGGACGTATCGGTAGCGCTGACAATGGCCGCGGCGCTGGGGGCGAGCCTCGAGCTGCCATACGTGATGCTCGTCGCGCAGATGCCTGCCGAGCAGCAGCGCCGCCCCACCGCTAACTCAGCTCGAGCATCCTTCAACCCGAACCGCTCTGCGCTTGCCGAGCTAAAAACTGATCTAGGGACCGCTTTCCCGGGCAGTCTAAGTGGTCTGATTGGTGATCGACTTATTTCGGTCGTGCCGATTCCGGACGGTACCGACGCCGGCGAGCTCCAGCGACGGGCCGAGACAGAGGCGCTCAAGTGCGGGGTAGCGATCGGGATCGGTCCTGTTTGCGGAAGTTTGGACCGGTGCGCAGCGGGGCTCGCCGGCGCGCAGGCTGCCGCAGAGACAGCCTCCTACCTCTATCGCGATGGCGGCCTTCTTCCCAGCGAGCAGCTCGGCGCGTATAGCGTTCTCGTGGGCCTTGACCTCGAGACCGTCGGCGAGGGTGATCCCTACGTGGCGATCGAGAAAGTTGCTAACTACGACCTGAAGAACAACCAGCGCAGCCAGCTTTTGCTGACGCTGGAGCGATATCTGGCTGAAGGGCGCAAGGTCACTGCAAGCGCTAACGCGCTTTTCATACACCCCAACACGCTTCGTCAGCGGCTTGCGCGAATCGAAAGCGTCAGCGGCCTAACGCTGGCCGACGAGGATCTGCTGGCTCTGGCCTTAACGCTAAAGCTCGTTCGGCTCAAGTTGGGCATAGCCGGAGAGCCTCCGCGCTAATCAGCTGAACCTGCTCGACGCCTCTTCTCGTAGGTGTAGATGCGCAAGATGATCAGCCCAACAAAATTCGTCAGCAGGACGAAAAGAACCCACCAGACTTTCTGCAGCAACGGCATCTCTTGTTGGCCGCGAACCTCAATAATTGCGAGCCAAACGATAACCGCGAGCAACACGATCAAGAGGATCGGCGCTCGTTGGAAGATGACGAAGAGAATCACGGTCAGGAATCCTACTATCCGCTCCCAGCTGCAGGCTGCGATCTAGATCGGAGCCGCTAAAGCCAATCCGCCGGCGCAATGTCCGGAAATGCAAGTATCTTCATTTGCATTCCTTGAACCTATTTGTCTAGTATCTCCGAAGTAGGAAACCAGCAACCGATTGCGAGCCGAATGTCGTTCCTGTTGAACTGCCCCATCTGCGGTACCCGCGAAGTCACCGACTTTGGCTTCGGTGGGGAAATTGTTGTGCGGCCCGACAGCCGCCCGGGTGAGCGCGAACTTAACGCTTACAACTATTTCCGTGCCAACACCGATGGCGTTCAGCGCGAATGGTGGTGGCACCGCGCCGGCTGCCGAACTTGGTTTCAAGCCGAACGCAACACCTCGACAAACGAAGTCCTTTGGACAGCCGTCCCCGAAATCACCGGCGCCACGCAGGCGCCGGTCTCACCTGTTGCTCAGGCCCGTGCGGCCGGCGGCGAGGAGCTGCGCTAAATGAGCCGTCTTGACCAACAGCCCGCTGAGCGGATCGATCGCTCGAAGAAGGTCAAGTTTAAGTTCGACGGCAAGTCGGTGACCGGCTTTGAAGGCGACACAATCGCTTCGGCGCTTTACGCCCAAGGGCAGCGAATTTTCTCGCGCTCGTTCAAATACCACCGTCCGCGCGGCATCGTTAGCGCCTCGGGCTGGACCGCCAACACACTCGTCCAAAACGGCGAATGGCCTTCAGTGCGGGCTACAACCGAGCGGCTCAAGGACGGTATGGAGATCAAGCACCAGAACGCTTGGCCCTCGCTGAAGTTCGATGTGATGCGCGCCTCGGACATTTTTGGCGGCCCCTTCATGCCTGCTGGCTTCTATTACAAGACCTTCATTTGGCCGCGTAGTGCCTGGCCGCTCTACGAGAAAGTGCTGCGCAACGCCGCCGGTCTTGGAACGATCAAAAAGAGGCAAGCCCACCGCGAGTGGCGCACCGATTACCGGCGGCGCCACTGCGATGTGCTCGTGATCGGCGGCGGCATTGCAGGCCTCAGTGCTGCGATCGCGGCAGCGCGTGAGGGCGCCGACGTGGTGCTCGTCGACGAGGACGTCGAGCCAGGCGGCCAGCTGCTCTGGCAAGGGGAGCACGAGCGCGCACGCAAGCTCGCTCAGGAGGCCAAGGACGCAGGGGTTGAGATCATGAGCGGCGCGCCCGCACTTGGATATTTCGACGGCATGGTGCCGGTCTGGCAAGGCAGCACGCTCCACCAGATCCGCGCGCAGCGTCACGTGGCAGCGACCGGTTCGATTGAGCAGCCGCTCGTCTTTCCAAACAATGACCTTCCCGGTGTGATGCTGACGACCGGTGCGCTGAAGTTGGCGGCGCTTTACGCGCTGAAGCCGGGCGACAACGCCGTGATTGCGACGACCGGCGAACGTGGGCTTGAGGCCGCGCTGGCGCTGCAGGCCGCGGGCGTGAACGTGATCGCCGTTGCCGACCTGCTCCCGAACCGCTCAAACGCACTGACCGCCGCCGTCGAAGCGGCGGGGATTCAGCTGATGCGTGGGATGACCGTCGTTGAAGCCAGCGGCAACAAGCAGCTAAAGGGCTGCACGCTCGCTCAGATCGACGAGCAGGGCGTCGCTGTGGCGGGAACTGAAGAACGCTTCGACTGCGATCTGCTCGCGGTCTCCGGCGGCACCGTACCCGCCTCATCGCTGATGCTGCAGGCCGGCGCGAAGGCCAAGTTCAATTCTGAGGCCAACTGCTTCCTGCCCGAGAACCCCCCACCCGGCATCCACCCAGCGGGCGCCGTGGCAGGCAAGGAAGAGATCGAGGCGGCTGCGCTGAGCGGAACGCTGGCAGGTGCGCGCGCCGCCCAAGAGTGCGAGTTTGGCGACGGGTCGGCGGCGACCGCCGCGGCCAGCGCACTTGACGCCCTGCCCGCCCCCGCCCCGGCCGCTCCATCGCCAGCCTATCAGCGCACCTCCAGCCCCAATGGCAAGGCGTTTCTCGATCTCGACGAGGACGTAACAACTAAGGACATGAAGTACGCGATTGAGGAAGGTTATGATTCGATCGAGCTAAGCAAACGCTATACGACGGTTACGATGGGTCCTTCTCAGGGCCGCCTCTCGCAGCTGCCCAGCATTCGCGCGGTCGCCAAACAGACCGGCTTGAGTATCGACGAGACAGGAATCACGACGGCGCGGCCGCCTTGGACAACAGTTCCACTGGGAGCTTGGGCAGGCCGTCCATTTACACCGGCAAAGCGCTCGGCAATCCACGCTCGCCAGCGTGAGCTGGGGTCACACGTCAAGTGGGCCGGCGACTGGCGCCGCGCTTACGACTACGGCGACGTACGTGCAGAGGCAGCCGCCGTCCACAACGCCGTCGGCATGATTGATGTGTCGACGCTCGGCAAGATGATCGTCAGCGGCCCCGACGCCGGCCAGTTCCTTGACCGCATGTACACCAACCGCCTCAGCGACCTGAAGGTCGGGCGGATCCGTTATGGCGTTCTAGGCAACGATGCCGGCCGAATCACCGACGACGGCACCGTCTGCCGCATCGCCGATGACAGCTTCCTTGTGACCACCACATCCTCTGGCGCCGACGCCGTTGAGCGTTGGTTCACCTGGTGGCTGGCAGCCTGGGAGATGGAAGTTCACGTGACCGACGTGACTCAGGGGCTTTGCGCGATCAACGTTGCCGGCCCAAAGGCGCGCGACCTACTCGGCAAGCTGACCGACGCCGACCTCAGCAACGAAGGTTTTGGCTACCTCGATGGCCACCAAATCCAGATCGCAGGCGTCCAGTGCCTTGCGATGCGGATCGGTTTTGTTGGCGAGCTCGGCTACGAGATTCACTACCCGGCCGCCTGCGGCCAATATCTCTGGGACCAGATCCTCGAAGCTGGCGCTGAGTACGAAATCAAGCCGTTTGGCCTCGAGCCACAGCGAATCCTCCGGCTCGAGAAGGCGCACATCATCGTCGGCCAAGACACCGACTCCGAGTCGAACGCCTACGAGAGCCAGATGGGCTGGATCGTCAAGCTCGATAAGGAAGAGGACTTCATGGGCAAGTGGGCCTTGGAGCGCGCCAACGAGCGCGGCATGGTCAACACGCTTGTCGGCTTCAAGATCGACGGCGACGACGTGCCGATCGAGGGATCGGCTGTCGTTGTTGACGGGCAGCCCGCTGGCCGCGTTACATCGGCCCGCTACTCCGAGCTACTCGATCAGTCGATCGGGCTGGCGTGGGTTCCAGCCGACCACGGCAAGGACGGCGGCTCTCTGCACATCCAATACGGAAGCAAGAACCAGACCGCGACGATTGTCCACGGCGCCTTTTACGATCCCGACCAGGAGCGCCTGCGTTCATGAGCCTGACATTTCTTTCTGCAGATCAAGTTCAGCAGCAGGGCACCTTCGTGCCGCTGCTCCAAAGCAACATTGAGGCCGAATTGGTAGCGGCCGGGGCTCAAATCGAGGAGCGCGGCGGCTGGCGCGTTGCCGCGAGCTACGGTGACACGATCGCTGAAAAGAAGGCCTGCGCCGAAAGCGTTGGCATTGCCGAGCTCTCTAGCCTCGGGATCACCGAGCTACTTGGAACGCCAGCAGTAATCGAAGCGATCACGAGTGAGGTTGCGGGAACCGCCGCCAAGCTTGGCGAAGCTGTCTTCGCAGGCGGAGCGTGGTGGTGCACTGTCAAGCCCGACCGCGTGCTGGCGATCACAGAGCCCGGCTCTACGGCCGCGCTGCGCGAACGGCTCGAGGCTGCTGCTGGCTCACGCAACGAGCTGGTCTCGGTCACCGACCTAACGAGCACACTGACCACCTTCAGCTACAGCGGCCCGCTGGCGCGCGACACTTTCGCGCGGATCACGGCGCTCGATCTGCGCGAGCGCGAGTTCCCGGTCAACGGCTTTCTGCCCGGCTCGGTCGGGCGGGTTCCGGGCCTGCTGCTACGCCAGAGTCAGGACAGCTTCCTTCACACCTTTGGCGCCGCAAGCGCTCAGTACATGTGGGAATCAGCGATCGACGCTGCCGAGGAGCTCGGCGGACGACCGGTTGGAATCGATGCGCTTGGCCCACTGGGCGGCGCCGTGGAGGTAACAAGCAATGCGTGACATTTTCCGCCAGAGCAAGATGTGGCACAAGCCTTCGAAACTGAAGGACAACTATGAGGTCGTGATCATCGGCGGCGGCTCGCACGGGCTTGCGACCGCCTATTATCTGACCAAGCACCACGGCATCAAGGACATCTGCATCCTCGAGAAGAACTATATCGGCGCCGGCGCATCAGGTCGCAACACGACGATTCTGCGCTCCAACTACAAGACGCCTGAAGGCGCGCGCTTTTACGACGCCTCAGTAAAGCTTTATGAAAATCTCTCGAAAGATCTGCAGTTCAACATGATGTTTTCGCAGAAGGGCCACCTGACGCTAGGCCACACCGACCGTGCAATGTTCGTAATGCACGAGCGCGCCGAAGTAAACCGTCTGGTTGGGATCAATACATCCGTCGTCGACGCCGATGAGGTTCAGCGGATGGTCCCAGCAATGCAGGTGACAGACGACGCTGAGTATCCGATCATGGGCGCTCTCTTCCACCCGCCGGGTGGGATTATCCGCCACGACGCCGTTGTTTGGGGCTACGCGCGTGGCGCCGACCGTGGCGGCGCCGAGATTCACCCCAACAGCGAAGTTACCGCGATCCACAAGGACGGCGACCGCGTGACCGGCGTCACCGTCAACGGAAACCAACGCGTCAACGGTGGCACGGTGCTCTCCGCCACTGCCGGCTGGTCCTCAATTCTCTCTGAGATGGCTGGCTTCGAGCTGCCAATCACGACGCACATTCTCCAAGCGTTCGTCACCGAACCGCTCAAGCCGCTGCTCGACAAGGTGATCGTCTCCTCACAGATGCACGTCTACGTCTCGCAGACCGACCGCGGCGAGTTCCTGATCGGCTCAGAGATTGAGCCTTGGACCACATACCGGATGAACGGCACGCTCAACTTCCTGCAGGAGTCGACGCGCCACGCGCTTGAACTCTTCCCGCAACTTGAGCGCGCGCGGATGCTGCGCAGCTGGGCGGGCCTCTGCGACCTTAGCCCCGATTACTCACCGATTCTTGGCAAGACCGAGCTTGAGGGCTTCCTCGTTTCCACCGGCTGGGGCACCTACGGCTTCAAGGCGGCGCCGATCGTTGGCGTCACGCTGGCCGAGCTGATCGCGACCGGTAAGACGCCGGAGCTGATCAAGCCGTTTGAGGTAGAGCGCTTCTTCACTGACGAGCTGGTCTCCGAGCTCGGCGCAGCAGCCGTCTCTCACTAGCGGCGTCCACGACCGCAACCTTTGACGAAATCAAAACCGCAGGAGCCGTCATGAAGAGCAGTCTTGAGATCGCCCAAGAGGCAGAGCTGATCCCGATCGACGAGATCGGTGCAACGCTCGGCCTCGAAACGGACGAACTCGAGCCCTACGGCCGCTTCAAAGGCAAGGTCGAGCTCTCGGTGCTTGACCGTCTTAAGGACCGTCCCGACGGCAAGCTGATCTGCGTCGCCGGCATGACGCCAACCAAAGCCGGAGAAGGAAAGACAACCACCGCCGTCTCTCTGACTGAGGGGATGGGCAAGATCGGCAAGACCCCTGTGCTCTGCCTGCGCGAGCCGTCGCTCGGCCCCGTCTTCGGCATCAAGGGCGGCGCCGCCGGTGGCGGCTACGCCCAGGTTGTTCCGATGGAGGATCTGAACCTCCACTTCACCGGTGACATTCACGCCGTCGGCGCCGCCAACAACCTCCTAGCAGCGCTGCTCGACGCCTCGATCCTGCACGGCAACCCGCACAACATCGACGCGCTTCGCGTTACTTGGAGGCGCGCGCTTGACATGAATGACCGCGCCCTACGTGACGTAGCGATTGGGCTCGGCGGCCGCGCCAACGGCTACCCGCGCGAAACCGGCTTCGACATCACAGCCGCCTCCGAAGTGATGGCAATTCTCGCCGTAGCGAGCGATCTGCAGGACCTGCGCAAGCGGCTCGGCGAAATCACCGCGGCCTACCAGTTCGACGGCGTGACCCCAGTGACTGGCGAAGACCTCCAGGCGGCCGGCGCGATGACCGTTCTGCTCAAGGACGCACTGAAGCCGAACCTGATTCAGACGCTCGAAGGCCAGGGCGCACTGATGCACGCCGGCCCGTTCGCCAACATCGCGCACGGCAACAACTCCGTGATCGCCGACCGCATTGCGCTGAAACTAGGCGACTACGTTTTGACCGAGTCAGGCTTCGGCTCCGATATGGGGATGGAGAAGTTCATGAACATCGTCTGCCGCGCCGGTGAGCTCCGCCCTGACGCCGTCGTCCTCGTCTGCACCGTCCGCGCGATCAAACACCACGGCGGCATGGACGAGGAGAGCGACTCAGCTGAAGTGAACCGCAAGGCGATCGAAGACGGCATGTCGAACGTCTACCACCACCTCAGCCTCGTCAAGGAGTTTGGCCTCCCCTGCGTCGTCGCCGTTAACCGTCGCCCAGGCGACACCGATGCGGAGGTTGAGATGGTTCGCTCGTTGGCGCTCGAGGGCGGCGCCTTCGCTTCCGAGCTCAATGAGGCCTTCGAGAAGGGCGGCGACGGAGCGGCGAAGCTCGCCGAAGCGGTCGTGGCAGCGGCTGATGAGCCATCCGACTTCCAGTTCCTCTACCCAGAGGACGCAACGATCAAAGAGAAGATCCACGCGATCGCGACGAAGGCCTATGGCGCTGACGACGTCGTCTACTACCTCGATGCGGAGCGCAAGATCGAGCAGTTCACCGCGGCCGGCCTCGACAAGCTGCCGATGTGCATGGCGAAGACGCCGCTCTCGCTGACGCACGACCCAACGCAGCTTGGCGCCCCTACCGGCTTCACGCTTCCTGTGCGCGACATGCGCGCCTACACCGGTGCTGGCTGGCTCGTCCCGCTCTGTGGCGACATCATGCAGATGCCGGGCCTCGGCAAGACGCCGGCCGCTTTCGACATCGATATTGACGCTGACGGCAACACGGTCGGACTGTTCTAGTCGGCGCGGCGCGGGGACCGGTCGCGTTTGCCGGTAATCTGCTTGATGTGATCTCAATCCGAGTGATTATTTGCCGCCTCGAACAGGCCTCGGTGGCGCTCTGATGGCCTCTAGGCAAGCAAAGCCGGAGGCTCGAATCTCGGTCGTCGACAGCGCTGAGATTTCGCTGCGGGAGTGGCTAGGACCCGGCAACCATCGCCCAGGAGATCGCCTTCCGCCGGAGCAGGAGATCGCGGCGATGCTCGGGATTTCCCGCGGCACGCTGCGCCTTGCGCTGGAGCGGCTCGCCGCCAATGGTGAGATTGTCCGCCGTCAAGGCTCCGGCACATATGTCGGTCGCGTTGCCGTGCCGTCGGCGTTCAGCGAGGGCCTCGAGGTGCTTGAGTCCTATGCCTCGCTGGCGCGGCGGCAGGGCCACAGCGTCAAGGCTCGCGGTGTGTCAATCGGTCAGAAGCGTGCGCCCGGCTACGTCGCTGAGGCACTCAACCTGCGCAAGAACTCCGATGCGCTCTGCGTTGAGCGGACCTTACTCGTTGACAAGGCGTATGCCGCCCACATGCGCGACTGGATCCACCCATCTGTTCCGCTGCCGTCGCTCGAGCGCCTGCAGTCGGCGGTCGAGGGCGGTCAGATGATGCTCGACATCGTGATTGAGGCCGGCGTGCCAGTTGCGTTCGCGCGCACCGGCATTCGCCCGCGGCTGCTTGAACCGGACGATCCAGTCGGTAGCGCGCTCGGCGTGAAGCGCACGACCGGCGCACTGGAGATCACCGAAACAATCCACGTCAACGGTGGTGACGCCGTTCAATACTCGATCGACGTGTTCCCGCCCGGAGCGATTGATCTGCACGTGCTGCGCGGCGTCGGCGAGCGTGAGCTGGCGCCGGTGAACGGACGCAGCTCAGGCTAGGCAAGCAGTGGCCGCCGATTCCCTAATCATCTGCGACGTTGGGCCGCGCGACGGGCTGCAGAACGCCGAGCCCATTCTTGGCCCCGAGATTCGCGCCGAGTATGTGAACCGGCTTGCCGCTAGCGGCCTACCGCGGATCGAAGCGGTCAGCTTCGTGAACCCTGCGCGCGTGCCGCAGATGGCAGGCGCCGAAGAAGTTATGGAGATGATCGAGCGCCGCCCCGCAGTTGCCTACGCCGGCCTCGCCTTGAACGAGCGCGGCTATGAGCGTGCGCTGGTCTGTGGCGTTGATCTCGTTCGGTACGTCGTTCCATTGAGCGAAACGTTCGCGGAAAAGAATCAGGGCACAACTGTTGAGGCCGCAACGCAGCTTGGGATCGAGCTTGCGGCTCGCGCGAAGGCGGATGGCATCAGCTACGCCGTGACGCTCTCAGTCGCCTTCGGCTGCCCCTGCGACGGCGAGATCGAAGCCTCGCGTGTGCTTTCAGCAGCAGAGCAGCTCGCCGCCGGCGGCGTTGAGGAGATCATGCTGGCAGACACGATCGGCGTCGGAGTGCCAACGCAGGTCCGCGAGCTCGTGGCCGAGACGCTGGGCCTCGGCCTGACCGTCGGCGTTCACTTCCACAACACGCGCAACACCGGTTACGCGAACGCCGTCGCCGCAGCCGAGTCCGGCGCGACGATCTTCGATGCATCGACCGGCGGCCTCGGTGGCTGCCCGTTCGCACCTAACGCAACGGGGAACATCGCAACTGAAGACCTTGTCTACCTGCTCGAAGGGATGGGGATTGAGACCGGCGTCAACCTTGAGGCTCTGTTTGAGGTATCTCGCTGGCTCGCTGAGCAGATGGGAACTGCCCTGCCAGGGCTTACCTACAAAGCGGGCGGTTTCGCCCCGATCGCGTCCTAAAGCCCCCCCCTTGGCGCTCAGGCGCCGAGTTTGGCTGCGAGGCTGACGACTACGAACAGCAGCACCGCGGCTCCCATCACGCGCCGGAAATTATTGGCACCATCGGTGACCTCCCACCAAGCGAAGCAGCTAAGCGCAACGTAAAAGACGGCCGAGGCGGCGTCGTGAACCGAGCCGCTAACGAAGTGGCCGACAATCCACGCAGCAATCGCCACCAGCAGCGGAGCGTTCGGGAACTGTGCGATAGGCGCGTTCTTCGGCCAGCCATGCTGGCCCCGGTCCCAAAGTTCGCGTAACGACGAGGCGCTCATTCCTTAAGCGTATCCGGCCGCGGAGCGGTGATAGCGTGCCGACGATGATCACTCTTTACACAATGCCCGGCAGCTCCTCTACCGCTCCACGGATCGCACTCGACGAGGCGGGCGCCGACTACGAGCTGGCGCACGTCGAGCGCGACGACGCTGGCAACAACGTCTCTCCCGCCGGCTACGCGGCACTTAATCCGATGGGGAAGGTTCCAACGCTCGTCGACGGCGAACTCGTCTTGACCGAGGCCGCAGCATGCTGCCTTTACATTGCAGAGAAGTACCCGGACGCCGCTTTGATGCCGCCCGCGGGAAGCGACGACTGGGCGAAGACACTGCGCTGGCTGACGCTGCTCACAAATACCGCCCAGGCCTCATTCCTTCGCTGGTACTACCCAGATCAGTACACGGCCGATACAAATGGCTTAGAGGCCGTTCAGGAGGCCGCCGTTGCGGAGCTTGCCCGAGTGGCCGAGGTGCTCGCCGCGCAGATCGGTGGTGGCCCCTTCCTGATCGGCACGCAATTCACTATCGCCGATGGCTTCCTCGCGATGTTGACTGGCTGGAGCGGCGACCTAAGCGCCGGCTCACGCTGGTCCGACAGCCCGACAATCGCTGCGCACTACAACGCCGTTGCCCAGCGGCCCGCAGCAGGAGCCGCCCTCGTCGCCGAGGGCTTCCCGGCTGCGTTCGCTGACTAGAGCTGCGGGACAGGGATTCGAACCCCAATTTCCTGGACCAGAACCAGGCGTGCTGCCATTACACCATCCCGCAATGAGTGCCGAAGTATAGGCGCTGGCGGTCCTACTTTGCAGCTTCGAAGAGCGCCGTGACCTGCGGCTCGAGGCCCGGGTCAAGGCAGACGAGCACTTCGTCGCCGGCGTTGATGACGGTATCGCCCTTCGGTACAAAGCCGCCCTCGTCACGGAGTACCGAGATCACAATGCTGCCCTCCGGGAGCTCAAGCTGCTGAACCTCGAGACCGGCGGCGCGGCATCCCTCGCAGACGACAATCTCGATTACCTCGAGCTGCTCATCGGGCAGATCGAGCAGGTGAATGAGACCGTAGTCCGGAACCTCGTGCTCGATCAAGCGCAGAATCAGGTCGGTTGCCGAGAAGGCGGGCCTGATGTCAAGAAGCTCGAAGTATTGGCGATTACGCGGATTGTTTACGCGTGAGATGAAACGTTCGACCTGATATTTGTCGCGCGCGACCTGGCAGATCAAAATGTTGTCTTCATCGTCGCCGGTAACAGCCACAACGAGGTCAGCGCGCTGAATGCCCGCGCGCTCAAGGACCCAAAGCTCGGTTCCATCGCCGTACTGCACTACAAAGCCGAGTTCAGCGTCCATTCGCAGATATCGGTCGCGGCGCGACTCGATCAGCGTTACCTCAGTGCCCTTTGCGAGCAGTTCTCGTGTGAGGTTGAGGCCAACCTTTCCGCCACCGATCACTACCGCGTACATCAGCTACTTGCCTCCGGGGGCGACGAGCGCCTTCTCAAACATCTCGACCGCGTAGCTGGTCGGGCAGATCGTCTCCATCCCCTGCGAGCTGTACCACTCTGCGCGGGCCGGGTCCATTACGCGGACGAGCACGCGCGGAACTTTGAACATCTTCTGCGCGATCTGCGCGATCGTGAGGTTAGTGTTGTCGCCGTTTGTGGCGGCGATGAAGACATCGGCGCTCTCTATTCCTGCCTCTACGAGCGCGTCGCGCTCAATCGCCTGCCCGATCGTGAAGCGACCGCCGGCGGCCTCCCAAGTCGTCTCCTGGCCGGCATCGAGCCGCTCGTGCGAGAGCGGGTCGCCGTCGAGAACGGAGACCTCGTGACCGCCGGCGAGCAGCTTGCGCGCAACGGTCGATCCAACACGACCGGAGCCAACGATGAGAACGAATGACATCTCGCCGAATCCTAGCGTTCCGGCGCTTCAGCGTCCGGCTCGTCTGGCGACGCAGCGGAGACAGCCTGGTCACCCGATGACGGCGCCGTGACAATGACCGGGCAGTGCGCGTTCGAGAGCACGTAACGGGCCGTCTCACCGATCACAAGGTCACCTGAATAGCCGCCGCCGAGCAGCGCGCCGCCGGTTATCCGAGTCGGCTCTTCGGCCGCGAGCACAATCGCCTGCACACCACGCCGTTGGGCCTCGGCAATGATCGTCTGGCCCGCACGACGACCACGGGCTCTCGCAGTGTCTACCAAGACGTTGTCGTACTCCTCACCGACAGCTTTGGCGCGCGCAAGCGCAGCTCGCGCGCGGCGTGTTTCGTCCTCTGGCAAGCGGGCATCTATCGGCAGCGACATCGGAACCTCGGTCACCCAGATCGCCTCGATCCGCGCCTCACCTTCGAAGCCGTCCTCTTCGCTCGCTTCCGCGGCGAGCCGCCCAGCGGTCTGCATGATGTCGTCATCGAGCAGGTTGCCGGTGATCGGCACGAGAATCGAGTCGTACTCAACCTCCGCTACTTCGCCGCGGAGCGCTTCACGCGGAACGCTCACGCGCCGCGTCAACGTCTTGCCGGTCGAAAGGCGGTAGACGAAGTAGAGCAGCAGCCCAGCGGCCATCCAGCCGAAGCCAACCCAGCGCGCTGACGGATGTGTCCAGACGACGCTGATCCAGATCAGCGCGCTGAGAACCATTCCAAAGACGGCGGGAAGCGGAATGCTCGCGCCGGAGATCTTGATGTTGAACGGCATCGCATACGGCCGCGGGCGATCTGGCTCTGTGATCCGCAAACGAACGATTGCGGCATGAGCGATTGTCAACCCCAACATCGCACCGAAGGCATAGACATTGAGCAGCAGCAGCAGATCCCCCGGCACGGCCAGCGCGATCGCGACGATCGTGGCGAGCAAAATCAAAACCCACGGCGTGAAGCGGGTCGAGTGAAGCCGTCCGAGAGCGCTCGGGATCTGGCGATGGGTTGACAGTGAGTAGGCCAGCCGCGAGAGCCCGAGCATCGTCGAGTTGGCGGCCGCAACCAGCGTTGCAACGGCGATTGCTGCGATAACAAAGCGGCTTCCCTGCGCCAGCCATTGCTGGTCGAAACCTGCCGCCAGGCCGAGCATTGGCGCGTCCTTGTAGGTCGTCGATAACGCCGTCTGGCCGTCGATCACCGGCTGCGCGCTGATCGCGACGACCGCAATTCCGGTGTAAACAATGATCACCGTGAGAGACGAGCTAGTGACGAGCCGCTTCAGGCCGGATCGCCCAACCCCGACCTCGCCTGAAAGTCCTGATGCCGATTCGAGCCCAGTCGAAACGACGGTCGCGATGCCGAGCGCGACGATCAGGTTCTGGAGCGTTGGGCTGGTACCGAGTTCGATTGAGGAGACCAGCGTGCCCGGCTCGAGCAGGAAGATCAGGCCAAGGCCAATCAGCGCAAGCTGCAAGACGATATCGGCTACAACGAGGATCGCGATCCGCCTCGAGCGGGTGGTTGAGAAGCCGCGAATGTTTCGAACCGCGACGTAAAGCAGGATGCCGACGATCAGCACGCCCTCGATCGCGCCTTCGCCAAGCTGGGTCCAGAAGACTTGCAGGTAGCTGGTCGCAGAGAGCGCCGCAGCGGCAAGCAAAATCACGTAGTCGAGCAGAATGGCCCAACCCGCGACGAAGCTCCAGAACTCGTTGAAAGCGAAGCGAGCGAAGACGGTTGAACCGCCTCGCTCTTGATGGAGTGACGAGCCCTCGACATAGGTCATTGCGGCGAGGACGAAGATCACGCCGCCGGCGAGAAAGACGATCGGAGTGAGGCCAAGCGCGTAGCCGGCGACAACGCCAAGACAGATGTAGATCGCGCTGGCAATGACCGTGTAGATGACGCTGAAAAGCACCGGAGAACCAAGCTCGCGGCCGAACGTCTGCGTATTCGTCGCCTTCTCTGGCGCCATTACTTTGCCCCCCGCATCGCTACCCAAAGCCGTCCCAGTCCCGCGGCAACGAAGAGCGCGCCCATGATCACGCCGATCGAGAACAGCCCCCCACCGAGCGTGAGCGTACGAACGACCAAACCGGCACCGATGAGAACCATCAGTGCCGAAAGGATCACGGTTGTTGAAACGTGCAGATTGCGGCCAGACGGCGAACTCATAACGGCACCTCGTCGGCGTCTAGCTCGTCGCGCAAGCTCGCTTTGTGGCTTGCCGGATCGCTTTGGATAATCACCCGGCAGGGCCGTTCGCGCAGCACCGTCTCGATTGCCTTATCGAAGATGTTGCCGCCCTGCCGGCGCGGTAGCGCGAGCACGATTGCCTTCGCGCGCAGATCTACGGCCTCCTGAACGATCATCCCGCCGGCCTGCCCTGCTCGAACCTTGATCCAGCGCCCCGTGACGAGACGGCCGCCCTGGAGTCGCGCCTGCTCGATCATTGCTTGCGCGCGCTCTTCCTGCTCTGGCATCTCAGCGTCAATTGGCGCTGAAGACGGGACGGGAATCGGCACAAGGATGTGAATCCCGCGGCGCCTTCGTGCGGCGAGCCGAATTGCCGTGGCGACCGCAGCGGGCGAATAGGACGGTGGCTCTAACGCCACTAGAACAGATTCGTAAGCAGCCTCGCCAACCGTCACCGGCGCCTTGATCTCAACCGAAACTGTCTCGGTCAAACTTAGGCCCTGACTTCGGCGGTAGAGCGGGTAGACGACGCAGCCGATTGCGAGCCAGCTAAAGCCGGCGATCGCAACGTCGAGGCGAAGCACCGTAACAACGATGAACGCCAATCCTGTGCCGATCGCGCCGAGGACGGCAAAGATTGGAATGTTGACGCCACCTACAATCGCGTTCATCGGACCGAGGTAAGGCCGCGGAAAGTTGGGGTAGCGCAAGCGCAACTTGATCACCGAAATGTGCGCGATCGTGAAGCTCAGCATCGCCCCGAATGCGTAAAGGTTTCCGAGGAATTCGGCTTGACCGGTGGTGATCGCAAGGCAGGCCACGGCGCTGAAAATGATGATCCCAATCCAGGGCGTGCCAAATCGCGGGTGTAGCTCGCGCAGCTTGTTCGGCAATTGTCGGTGGACACCCATCGAATAGACGAGCCGCGAGACGCCAATGATTCCAGCGTTGGTCGCGACGAAGAGAATCGTTGCGGCAAGCAAGCCGACATAGATCTCTGCCGCTCCCTGAAAGATTCCGAGATCGATCTGCTTGACGACACCGAGCACCGGGTCGCCGGCGTAACCGCCCTCCTCGCTCGAAACACCGAGCAGCGTCTGGTAGCTGCCGTCCGGCTGCTTTACGACCGGCAGGGCTGAAAGCGCGACGGCCGGAAGCGCGGCGTAGATCGCAAAGACAGCAATCACAACGCGGTTGATCGCCTTCGGGATCGTCTTCGCTTCGTCTTTGGCCTCCTCGGCCATGTTGGAGATGGTTTCGATTCCCGTATAGGCGATCATCGCCACCGGGATCGCGATAAGGAAGTCCGTCCAGGTTGGTGCCACGCCCCACTCGATATTGTTGACCAATACGTCGGGGGAAAAGACGAGGATCGCGCCGATCAAAACCAGCAACAGCTGCGTTGCAAAGTCAACGACGGCGAGGGTCACGTTGACGCCAGCCGATTCCTTGGCGCCGAAGACGTTGATCGCGGCCAAGACGATGACAACGCCGATGCCGAAGATGATGTCGCCGGGCGCCGTTCGCAGCGGCTCCCAGAACAGTCCACCGATGTAATGCGGAACGAAAAAAGCCGAGATCGCGATCGTGATCGTGTAGTTGAGCATCTGGCCCCACGCAGCAAAGAAGGACCAAAACTCGTTGAAAGCTCGCCGCGCAAAGCTTGAGGATCCGCCAGCCTCAGGGTACATCGCTGTTGCCTCGGCGTAACTGCTAGCGGTGAGGAAGAAGATGAAGCCGGCGATGACGAAGACAATTGGCGTCAGGCCGAGCGCGAATGAGGCAACGAGACCAAGTGCGTAATAGATCGACGAACCGACGTTGCCGTAAGCGGTTGAGAAAAGCGCATTGACCCCCAGCACACGTTGGAGACCATGAAGGCGGCGCCGCGCCATCTACGTCCAAAGCTCATTCATCGTTGAGAGGATTAGTCTATTGCGGCGCACGGAGCGAGGAAATGCTGAGAACATTCTCTCAGCGGCTCAAAGCGAACCTGCGACGACCGCGAGCGCCTCAGCGAGAGCTACTGACGCCTGCTGAAGATCTTGCTCAGTCGTGACCAGCGAAGGTGAGATCGCGACACCGTCGCCAAGCGGCCGCACGAGCACGCCGCGCTGCTTGGCGGCGGCGAAGGTGCGCAGTGGCAGGTCAGGATGCTCGGCAAGCAGCTCTGGCTTGAACGAGATCGCTCCGAGAGCACCGATCCCAGCTCGCGCCTGATCGACGACCTGCCCTGATTCAAGCGGGCTGAGCACCGCTGCAATCTCGTCTTCGAGCTCGCGGCCGCGCTGAAACAGCCCCTCGTTTTCAAGGATGTCAAGGTTCGCGAGCGCGGCCGCGCAGCAGGTCGGATGGCCGGAGTAGGTCTGCCCGTGGCGGAACCAAAGCCCGTCGCCCTCCCAGAACGGCTCGGCGATCCGGCCGCTGATGACGACGCCGCCGAGCGGCAGGTAGCCGCTCGTGATGCCCTTGGCGAAGGTCATCATGTCTGGCCGCAGCTCGAAGCGGTCGACTCCCCACATAGTTCCAAGTCGGCCGAAGGCTGCGACCACGCAGTCGGCGATGAACAGCGCGCCGTGCTTCGTGCAGAGCGCCGCCAGACCTTGGAGGTAGCCGGGCGGCACGCGGTGAACGCCGCCGGCGGCGATCACTGGTTCAACGAAAACGGCCGCGACCTTGTCAGGCCCGACGCGCTCAAATTCCGCTTCAAGCGCCTCAAGCGAGTCCCACGGGACGCTCGAAGCGGCAGGGTCGACCGGCCCCATTCCAAGCTGGTTGGCCGCTATCCCGCCGATGCTGGTGCCAATTCCGTGCGTGCCGTGGTAACCCTGTGTGCGGCCGATGATGTGGACGCGGTCTGGCTGCCCGGTAGCTGCGAAATAGCGGCGGGCCAGTTTGGCCGCCGTTTCGATCGCGTCGCCGCCGCCAAGGCCGAAGAAAATCTTCGCGTCGTCGATGATCGGCGCAGCGCTTGCGGAAAGTCGATCGGCCAGCTCCAGCACCGGCCTGTTGGCGAAGCCACCGAACGTCTGGTAGGTGGCCAGCGTATCCATCTGCGCGCGCGCAGCGTCGGCGATCTCGTGACGGCCATGGCCGACGTTGACGCACCACAAGCTCGCCGTAGCGTCAAAGTACTTGTTGCCGTCAGCGTCCCAGACGTACGAGCCCTCGCCGCGCTCAATTACAAACTCATGGCCGCGAACCTTGGCCATGTCGGCAAACGGATGCCAGAAACTCGTCTCGCTGGTCAAGGCGTCCCTCGGTCAGCCGCTAAGTGATGATCGGAATGATCAAAATCGCAACAATGTTCGCAACCTTGATCATCGGGTTGATCGCAGGGCCGGCGGTGTCCTTGAATGGGTCACCGACAGTGTCGCCGGTTACCGACGCGGCGTGGGCATCCGACCCCTTGCCGCCGAATGCGCCGTCCTCGATCAGCTTCTTGGCGTTATCCCAGGCGCCGCCACCGGCGGTCATCATCACGGCGAAGAAGAAGCCGACGACGATCACGCCAATCAGCAGGCCGCCGAGCGCGGCGACTGAGACGAGGCCGACGATCGTGGTTAAAACGATTGGGATCAGCGAGGGGACGATCATCTCGCGCTGAGCCGAAGCGGTGACGATACTTACGCAGGTGCCGTAGTCAGGCTGCTCGGTGCCGCCCATGATCCCGGGCTTCTC
>SYIT01000005.1 GCA_005798685.1 Actinomycetota bacterium
CGGACGATCATCATCGCCGACGAAGGCTCATACGTTCATTACGTCGAAGGCTGCACGGCGCCGACCTATTCGAGCGATTCGCTGCACTCGGCCGTTGTTGAGCTGATCGCCAAGCCCGGCGCCCGAATCCGTTACACGACTGTTCAGAACTGGTCACAGAACGTCTTCAACTTGGTTACCAAGCGCGCCGTCGCTGAGAAGGACGCGACGGTTGAGTGGGTCGACTGCAACCTCGGATCAAAGCTGACGATGAAGTATCCAAGCGTCTACCTGATGGGCGAGCGCGCCCACGGCGAGATTCTCTCCATCGCCTTCGCTGGCAAGGGCCAGCATCAGGACGCCGGCGGCAAGATTGTTCACGTAGCACCGAACACAACCTCGAACATCTTTGCCAAGTCGATCTCCAAGGACGGCGGCCGCTCAAGCTACCGCGGCCTCCTAGAGGTCGCCAAGGGCGCTGGCGGCTCAAAGTCGAAGGTCGTCTGCGACGCGCTACTTTTGGACGAGGAGAGCCGCTCCGACACCTACCCGACGATCCGCATTGGCGAAGACGACGTTGACGTCGGCCACGAGGCAACCGTTTCGAAGGTCGGCGACGAGCAGCTTTTCTACCTGATGAGTCACGGCATCTCCGAGGAGGAGGCCGGCAAGCTGATCGTCAACGGCTTCATCGAGCCGATCGTCAAAGAGCTGCCGATGGAGTACGCGGTTGAGATGAACCGCCTGATCGAGCTGCAGATGGAAGGCTCGATCGGATGACTCAGGCCGTGCTCGAGCCAGCATTCCTGGCCGACCGGCGCGCCGCTGCTGCTGCCGCGCTTGCCGCGCTTGAGCTGCCCAGCTTCCGCGGCGTTCCCGGCTGGGAGTTCACGCCGATCGAAGGGCTTGAGCTTGATTCATTCGCTCCAGCCCCGGCCGGCGCCGAGGGCAGCGCTGCGCCGCTGCTTGAGCTAGGAAGCGAAGGCGCGATCCGCGCCAGCGCCGAAGATCCAGCCGCCGGTGCGCCGGTCGTGATGCCGTTGGCGCTCGCCGCCGAGCGCTACGCGGAGATCGTCGAGAGGCACCTCGGGAGCGTCGTTTCCGACGCTGAGAGCCCGTTTGTCGCCCGCAACGAGGCGCTCTGGAGCGACGGCCTGCTCGTTTACATCCCGAAGGGTGTCGAGCTCAGTCAGCCGATCATCGTCAACACCGTCCATGAAGTCGCAGGCAGCGCGCTGCACTGGCGCCTGCTGGTCGTTCTCGAAGAGGGTGCGAAGGCTGAAATCTGGCACCAGACGCTCTCTGCCGACGAGCAGGCTGAAGGGCTCGTCAATGGTGTTGTTGAGCTGGTCGTTGGCGCCGGCGCAAAGCTGCGTTTCGTTGATGCGCAGGCCTTGAGCGAAAGTAGCTGGGTCTTTGGTTCTCAGCGCGCCGTGATTGAGCGCGACGGAGCGCTCGACTGGATTACGCTCGGCTTCGGTTCAGCCAACGGCAAGATCTTCCTTGAAACAAAGCTCGCTGGCCCCGGCGCAGATGCGCGCGTAACCGGCGCTTACGCAACTCGCGGCCGCCAGCACATCGACTTCGACACCTTGCAAGAGCATGCCGCCCCGGACACAACCTCCGACCTCGCCTTCCGCGGAATCCTTGGCGGCCGCTCGCACGCCGTCTGGCGCGGAATGATTCAGGTCGACGAAGGCGCGCAGCGGACCGACGCCTTTCAGGAGTCGCGCAACCTGCTCGTCAGTCGTAGAGCTCACGCCGACGCGATCCCGGGGCTCGAGATTCTCGCCAACGATGTCCGTTGCACGCACGCCGCGGCGATCGCCCAAGTTGACCCCGAACAGCTCTTCTACCTGCGCTCACACGGTCTCGGCGAAGCCGACGCGCAGAGGCTCGTGATCGAAGGCTTCCTCCACGCACTGGTCGAGCGCTTCGAAGAGGGGCCGGTGCGCGAAGCGGTCGCCGCTGCGATCGATGCGCGCCTGCAGCTAACACTTGCCGCCTGACTCCCCGCTGCTCGTCTTCTATGACGAAGAATGCGGCTACTGCCGCTGGTCGGTCGCGAAGCTGCTGCGCTTTGACCGCGACCGGCGGCTGCGCCTGATCGCGATTCAGTCGCCGCAAGGCGAGCGGCTGCTGGCAGACGTTGCGCCCGAGCTGCGGCTGGAGAGCGCGCACTTGATTGACGGCGATGGGAAGCTCTTCTCCGGCGGCGCCGCTGCCGCGCCGATCGCCGCCGCGCTGCCTTCGCTTGCGCGCTCAGCTCCGCTGCTGCGCCGGCTTTCACGCCCCGTCAATGCTGGTTACAACCTGATTGCCGCCAATCGCGAGAAGGTTGGTCGGCTCGTCGGCAGCTCCAGCCGCGCGCGCGCCGACCGCGCTATCGCCGCCCATCAGGCAGAGTTTCTTAGCGAAGCTCAGTAACCGAGCTCGTCGAGCACCGAGCCGCTCTTCTTGGCGGCCTTCTTCTCGTCGTCTTTGGAGCGGCGCTCGCGGCGGTCCTCGTCGGTGACGAAGCGGATCGTTGCGCCAACCTTGCCGTCTTGAGCCGCTTTTAGTTGATCGCGGCTGACGCGCTCAGAGCTGTTCTTGCGTTCCTTCTTCTTCTCGTCGCGCTCGCGGTCGCGCTGCTTGGCGGCGCGCACGCGCCCAAGCCGCTGCGAGGCCTGCTCTTTGTCGAGCGTCACAATCCAAAGGTCTTCGGCCGCCGCCATCGCGACGATCGTCGCCGCCATCGCCTTGTCGATCCGCCCGGCGCCTAGTGAGCCGTTAGCGACGTTGCGCGCGCGCGTGCGGTGATCTTCGTCGGCGGCGATCAGCGCTGAGATGTCCTGGCGCTCCTTCGTTGCCAAGACTGCGAAGGAGGCGCGGATCGCCTGCTGAGCGCCAAATAGGTCGATCGTCGCCTTCGAGGCTGCTCGCAGCTCCTCGATCGGCAGCTGACCGCGCGTCTTCGGCGGTGGCGACGGGCGCTTGCCGCGCGGCTTGCCTTTGCCCTTCGATTTCTTCGCCTTGCCCTTCGGCTTCCCGGTAGCTGCTTCGGCGCTCGCTTCAGGCTCATCGGCTGCCTCTGCCTCTGCGGCTGCCTGCGGCTCGGTTGTTGGCTCTTCGCCACTCATTACGATCCTGAGGCTAGCGCGCAGGCAGCGCTGCCAGCGCTTCGCCAAGCTGGTCGGCGCTCTGAAAACTAAGGCCCAGCGCGTGCACGTGGCGGTAGGCAACCACGCCCTCCTCATCAACGATCAGCGCCGCGCGCCGCGTTCCCAGCACCGGCGCGCTTAGGCCGTAGAGCTTGGCGACCTTCTTGTCGACGTCGGCCAGCAGCGGAATCGTCAGCGAGTTGCTGGCGATGAACTCCTCGTGCGAGACCAGGTCCTGCTGCGAAATTCCAACGACGGTCGCGCCGAGCGCCTTGATCTTTTCGCTGTCATCGCGGTAGGAGCAGAACTGCTTCGTGCAGACAGGCGTGTTGTCGCCGGGGTAGAAGAGCAGCACGACGCGCTCGCCGAGGTGATCGGAAAGGCGGAATCTGCCATCAGTGCCGGGCAGCTCGAAGTCAGGGGCCGGGTCACCGACCTGCGCGTTATTGGCCATCGGTGAGAGAGTATGCCAGTGGCCCGAGAATGGATCGAGACCCATGCCGCGCAGATGGCCGCCGCCGCCGAACGTGAGACCGAAGCGCTGGTCGCCGTTTCCTCCCCATCGGGCGACGCCGCAGCGGCCGAGCAGATCGTCGCCGTCACTGCAGCGCTCGCACCGGCCGGCGCACGGATCGAGCGGCTTCCCTGCTCGACGCCTGAGTACGCGCCCGATCTGCTGATCTCGGTTGATGGACCAGGCGAGCTGAAGATTCTGCTCGTCGGCCACCTCGACACCGTCGTTGGGCACGAGGCCTTCTTCGCGCCGCGGCGCAGCGGCGATTATCTCGTCGGGCCGGGCACAGCCGACATGAAGGGAGGCGTCGCGCTGGCGCTCGGTGCGCTTCGCGCGCTTGAAGATCGCCCCGAGCTCGGCGAGGCGGCGCTACTGCTCGTCAACGACGAAGAGTGGCGCAGCGGCCATTTCGTTCACACCGCGCGCTTCGCAGGCTTCGACGCCTGCCTCTGCTTTGAAGCAGGGGAGCGCAGCGACGCAGGCGACGACGGCGTAGTGGTGAGGCGCAAAGCGGCCGGCACGCTTAGGCTGATTGCCCACGGCCGCGCCGCCCACAGCGGCAGCGCCCCCGAGCAGGGGGTGAGCGCGCTGCTTGCGCTGGCCGAGGCTGCGCAGCTAGTCGCTTCACTGAGCGACCCGAGCGGCCCCAATCGCTTGACGGCGGTGCCGACGATCCTGCGCAGCGGCGAAGCGATCAACGTTGTGCCCGGATCCGGCGAACTGACCTGCGACCTGCGAGCCGACAGTCTGGCTGCGCTAGAGGCCGCCGAAGCTTCGATTCCAAGCGAGATCGCCGGTGCCTCAATCGAGATCGTGCGCGAGCGCGCCTGGCCGGGAATGGACGCGCGCGAGCAGGCCGCGCCGCTGCTGGCAGCCGCCTCCGAGCTGCTCGGCCGGCCGATTGTCGCCAGCGAACGGGGGGGAGCGAGCGACGCGAGCCATTTCGCCGCTGCGATTAAAATCACAATCGACGGCCTTGGGCCCTGCGGCGAGCACTCACACCACCCCGACGAGCAGATCAATCTCGATTCGCTTTTCCCCCGCTCAGAGGTCGTTTTAGCGCTGCTCGACGCGCTCCTGATCAGCGTTTCGCGCTAGCTTTACGTAATCCATCGCAGGAGTTCGCTATGCTTCCGCGAACGAAGTAGCCAAGCCGAATCTCTGCACTTCAAGGAGTGCGGGGAGCGGGGGAACCAAAGGCCTAATAAGCCCGGGGCGAATCGTCACCGAAGTGTGATGTAGCGCGGCCCTTTTTCGCGCGAGCCCGACAGCTAACCCCGCAGGCACTCGAAAGAGGGGGTTCCCCGTGATTTACAACAAGCGAAAACAACTAATTGCCACCGTCCTAGTAGCGATGCTGGTTCCAGCAGCGAGCGCCACGGCAGCAACAACGCAGCCTGTAGCGAGCGCCCCAACGGCGCTCCCGAAGATTCAGACCAAGACTTTGCGCGTTGGAGCTACCGGCGCCAACGTAACTGCGCTCCAGCAGCTTCTTGGCCGCGTAGGGATCGCCGTCCCCGTAACCGGCACGTACGCCGCCGAAACAACGAAGGCCGTCAAGAAGTTCCAGTTTGCCGCCCAGATCGCCGTCAGCGGCGTTGCCAGCAGCGGCACAATCAAAGCTCTCGTCCTTTCGGCCCGCGGGCCGCGCTCGGTTGACAGGAGTGGCGGTGCCAACTTTGGCAGCGACCCGAGCGTTACGAAGAGGCTCGGCAAGCGCCTCCCGGTCGTTGCTGGAATGAGCGGCCTTGACGTGCGCGAGCTGCAGACTTACCTGCGCCGCGCCGGTGACAAGCGCGCCCCGGTTCCCAGCGGCGAGTTTGGCCCGATGACGGTCGCTGCCGTCAAGCGCTTTGAAGCCAAGCAGAAGCGCCCCGTCGATGGCGTCGCCGATGCCGGCGACGTTTATGAGCTGCGGATTGAAGTTGGTCAGGACGCATCGCCCGGTGGTTCAGGCGACCCGGCCGCCGGCGACGTTCCGACCTCGCTGGTTCCAGGCAACAAGGCGCGCGTCACCAAGAGCGGTCTTGCAATTGCGCCTGAGAACGCTCCGATTGCCGTTCAGAAGATCATCGCTGCAGGCAACAAGATCGCTCGCAAGCCGTACCTCTGGGGCGGCGGGCACGGCAGGTGGGAAGACAGCGGCTACGACTGTTCCGGCTCGGTCAGCTACGCGCTGCGCGGCGCCAACTTGATGAAGAGTCCTGCTCCGTCATACGGCTTCTACGGTTACGGCGAGGCCGGCAAGGGCGAGTGGGTAACGATCTACACCAACGCTGGCCACATGTATATGACCGTTGCTGGTATTCGCTTCGACACGAGCGGTCGCGGCAATAGCGGCTCCCGCTGGCAGACCGAGATGCGCTCCTCGAGCGGCTTCAAGATTCGCCACCCGAAAGGGCTCTAAGAAGCCCTAGTCGTCATCGCGCGGCGGTTTGCGCCCGCGCTTGTGTTCTGAGCGCTGCCGCTTCTCTTTGAGCCGTCGTTCCTGCGCGCCCTTCGACGGGCGCGTCGGGCGGCGGCCCTTGCGAACCTTCAGGCCGTCGCGCAGTTTCGCGACCAGCCGTTCAACCGCCAGCTCGCGGTTGCGCGCCTGGCTGCGCCCGTCCTGGGCGATGGCGCGCACGACCGGTCCGCCGCAGCTCGAGGTGATCAGTTCGCGCTGGCGCGGGCTCAGCGACTCTGATTCACGAACGTCAAAGATCGCTTCAACGCGTGAATCGGTCACGTTCGCATGCTGGCCACCGGGGCCTGACGAGCGGCTCGTGCGGAACTGAACCTCCCGCAGCGGGATTGCCAAGCCTCCATTAATAACGATCGGATCATCCACGGCAGTGATGCTACGCAGCGCCGCTGACTACTCTGTCGGTATGACCGATACAGCCAGTGACGCCTACTCGATCCCGCAGGAGTCGATTGATCTGCGCGACATGATCCGCCAGATCTCCGAGGAGCAGATCGCGCCGCGCGCGCATGACATTGACGCCAGCGCCGAATACCCGTGGGATATCCGCAAGCTGCTGGCAGAGAACGACATCCTCGGCCTGCCCTTCGACAGCGAGTACGGCGGCACCGGCACCGGCGCGCTGATGCTGAACATTGCGATCGAGCAGATCGCGATGTCCTGCGCCTCGTCGTCGCTGATCTTGATGGTGCAGGACCTTGGCACGCTGCCGATCCGCCTCTTCGGCAGCGACGAGCAGAAGCAGCGCTTCCTACCGAGCTGCGCCAGCGGTGAGACATCACCGGCCTTCGCGCTCTCCGAGCCTGAGGCCGGCTCCGACCCCGGCGCGATGCGCACGACCGCCAAGCTCGACGGCGACGAGTGGGTGCTCAACGGTTCGAAGAACTGGATCACCAACGCCGGCGTGGCCGACTTCTACGTCGTGATGGCTTCGACCGACCGTGAGAACCGCCGCATCGGCGCTTTCATCGTCGAAGCCGACCGCGAGGGGCTGTCAATCGGCAAGCTTGAGAAGAAGATGGGGATCAAGGGCTCACCGACCGGCTCGCCGGTATTCGATGATGTTCGAATCCCGCAGGAGAACGTGATTGGTGACCCGGAGAAGGGGCTAAGCGTGGCGCTCGGCGTGCTTGAGCGCACGCGGCTCGGCGCAGCGGCTCAGGCTGTCGGCATCGCCCAAGGAGCGACCAACTACGCCAACCAGTACGCGAAGGAGCGGGTCACCTTCGGCAAGCCGATTCACGAGCATCAGGGAATAGCCTTCAAGCTCGCTGAGATGGAGGCTCGTACGGCCGCCGCCCGCGAGCTCACCTACCGCGCCGCGGCGGCCTCCGACCGCGACGAGCCGGGGCTGGCGAAGCTGACCTCAATGGCGAAGCTGATCGCCTCCGACACTGCGATGTGGGTGACTACCGAAGCGGTCCAAGTGCTTGGTGGTTATGGATACGTCTCCGAGTACCCGGTGGAGCGGATGATGCGCGACGCCAAGATCACACAGATCTACGAGGGAACGAACGAGATCCAGCGGATCGTGATCTCGCGGGCGATGAGGTAAGGCTTCAGGCCGCGATGCCAACGCTCTCCCGCATCGCTGTTGCAGCGGTCGTCGCGCTGGCGGCAGGAATCTCCAGTTCGGTCCTGCTCGGCGGCTTCAGCATCAACCCGACCTTTCATCTGATTCAGGTGATTGCGTTAGGCGTGCTCGGCGTGGCGGTGATCTTTGGCGGTGCAATTCTGATCGCCTTCCGCCTCTCCGATTACACGGCTCCGGAATCCGAAGCGGAGTTTGAGGCTCTCGTCGTTGAGAGCGAGCGGCTGGCACGCCAGGGGCTGGCGGTAGAGCCGGATGAGGAGGAGTTCCTCGACCTTGACCCGTTCAACGATGAGGACTTTGAGGAGCTGGTGCGCGACGCGCTCGATGACCTGCCCGACCTGCTGCGCGAGGCGCTAAACCGCAACGTTGCCGTCGTTATCTCAAACGGCGGCCGCCGCCAGCGCGCCTACGGCCTCTACCAGGGCGACGGCGCGACGCGCGACAACTACCCGGATCGAATCATCATCTTCCGCGACACGCTGCGCCGCGACTTCGGCCACGACGCAGCGCTGCTGCGCCAGCAGGTAGTCGTGACCGTGCGCCACGAGCTCGCCCATCACATTGGCTTTGATGAGCTCGGCGTGCAGGGCCTAGGACTTTGAGCCGCGCTTAGCGCGGTGCCATGCGGATTGC
>SYIT01000083.1 GCA_005798685.1 Actinomycetota bacterium
ACGAGTGGGGCTACTCGAATCGCGTCGTCGATCTGGTCCAGAAGCTTCTCTAACGGTCGGTGCGCACGCTTGACGAGATCGACGTCGCGCAGCGAACGGTCTTCGTGCGCGTTGATTTCAACGTGCCGCTCGACGGCAACGGTCACGTCACCGATGACGCGCGGATCCGCGCCGCACTGCCGACGCTGAAGTACCTGCTGGAGCGGGATTGTTCTCTGGTTCTCGCCTCGCACCTCGGTCGCCCGAACGGAGTTGACCCGAGCTGCTCACTGCAGCCCGTCGCGGACCGCTTGACAGAGTTGACGGGCTGGCGCGTAAAGCTAGCGCGCTCGGTCGTTGGTGATGAGGTACAGGCGATTGCCGAGGGGCTCGCGCCGGGCGAGATCCTGATGCTCGAGAACGTCCGTTTCGAGGATGGCGAGACCAAGAACGACGCTGAGCTGGCAGCCGCATACGCCGCGCTCGCCGACGTTTACGTCAACGACGCCTTCGGCGCAGCACACCGCGCCCACGCCTCCAACGTCGGCATCGTTGATCAAGTAGAGCTGAGCGCCGCCGGCCTGCTGCTGGCGCGCGAGGTTGAGACGATCAGCGAGATCCTCGCCGACCCGCCGCGGCCGCTGGTCGCAATCGTCGGCGGCTCGAAGGTGACCGACAAGATCGGCGTTCTGAACGCCTTCCTTGAGCGCGCCGATGCGATCCTGATCGGCGGTGCGATGTGCTTTCCGTTCTTTGTTGCAGAGGGCCATCAGGTTGGCAACTCGCTCTGCTCCGATGAGGATATCGAGCCAGCCCGCGGCGTGCTGGCTGAAGCCCAGCAGCGCGGAACGAAGTTGCTGCTGCCGACCGATCTCGTGATCGGCAAGGAGTTCAGCGCCGAGACTGAGATCCGTGAGCTCGATCGGATCGACGTTCCTGACGGTTGGATCGGGCTCGACATTGGGCCGCGGAGTTCAGCGGCCTACAGCGAGCTGATCCTGGCAGCCGGCAGCGTCTTCTGGAACGGGCCGATGGGCGCCTTTGAGATCGAACCGTTCGCGGCCGGCACGCGCGCCGTCGCCGAGGCCGTTGCGGCCTGCCCGGGAACGAGCGTCGTCGGTGGCGGCGACAGCGCCGCCGCGCTGGCCCAATTTGGACTTGAAGCTCGCGTCACCCATCTATCAACAGGGGGAGGGGCGACGCTTGAACTGATCGAGGGAGCCACGCTCCCCGCCGTGGAGGCATTGTCATGAGAACACCACTGATCGCCGGTAACTGGAAGATGCATAAAACGATCGCCCAGTCGGAGCGCTTTATCTCCGGGCTGCTGCCGCTGCTCTATGCGGCCGACGGGGTTGAGGTTGGAATCTGCGTTCCCTACACCGACCTGCAGGCGATGGTTGATTCAACGCGCGGCTCACGCGTCGAGGTTTACGCGCAGAACATGCACGAGGCGTCAGAGGGCGCCTTTACCGGTGAGATCAGCGCTTCGATGCTCAGCGAGATCGATGTTCACGGCGTTGTGCTTGGCCACTCCGAGCGGCGCGAATACTTCAACGAGACCGACGCCGTGCTGGCTGAGAAGCTGCTCGCCGCGCGCAAGGCGGGGTTGGCGGCAATCCTTTGCGTCGGCGAAACCGAGCAGCAGCGAAGCGACGACGAGACTGAGGCTGTGCTGACCCACCAGCTTGATCGCGGCCTCGCGCTGATCGATGCCGAGGCGCTCGCCGCCCTTGTAATCGCCTACGAACCGATCTGGGCGATCGGCACCGGCGCCGTCGCGACGCCCGAGCAGGCGCAGGAGGCCTGTGCTTTGATCCGCTCGCGCGTGGCGGCGATTGACGCCGCGGCCGCCGAATCGGTGCGGGTTCTTTACGGCGGCTCCGTCAAGGCCGACAACGCGAGCGAACTGCTTGCCTTGCCGGACGTTGACGGAGCACTCGTTGGTGGCGCTTCGCTGGAGCCGGAATCGTTCGCTGCGATCGTCGGGGCTGTTGCTGCGTGAGCGACGCTGCCCCCGCTGCCTGCCTTGTAATCCTCGATGGTTGGGGATTGGCTGCGGCAGGGCCCGGCAATGCCGTTGATCTGGCGCAGACGCCGGTGTTTGACGCGCTCTGGCAGAAGTATCCGCACACCGAGCTGACTGCCTGCGGCCGCGCCGTTGGCCTCCCCGACGGGCAGATGGGCAACAGCGAGGTTGGCCACCTCAACCTCGGCGCCGGTTCGGTTGTTCGCCAAGACCTGACGCGGATCGATGACGCGCTCGAGGAGGGCCTCTTCGATGAGAACCCGGTGCTAATCAGTGCGATGCGCTCGAGCAGCCGTCTGCACCTGATCGGGCTGGTCAGTGACGGCGGCGTTCACTCCAGCATCGAGCATCTTGAGGCCTTGATCCGAATGGGCCGAGATCTATGCGTTGGCGAGGTTTTTATCCACGCCTTCACCGACGGGCGCGACAGCGACCCCCGCGGCGGCGAGGCTTACTTGGCCGCGGTCAGTGGCTGGTGCGAGGCGGCAGGCAACGCGCGCATCGCCAGCGTGATCGGTCGCTACTACGCGATGGACCGCGATCAGCGCTGGGAGCGCGTGCAGATGGCATACGACCTGCTCGCCCGCGGCCGCGGCGAGCACACCGAGCCGAGCGCGGTGAACGCCGCTCGGGCCGCCTACGAGCGCGGTGAGACCGACGAGTTCATCGCCGCGACGGTGATCGGCGAGCCGGCCGCAATCGAGCCCGGCGACAGCGTGATCGCCTTCAACTTCCGCCCAGACCGGATGCGCGAGATCACTCGCGCGCTCTGCGCCCCGACCTTCGCCGATGTTGAGCGCAGCGGCTCGGCGCCGGTAGCCAATTACAGCTGCCTGACCGAGTACGAGGAGGGCTGGCCCTATGCCGTCGCCTTCGAGCCCGAACGGCCGCTGGTCACGCTGCCGCAGGTGATCGCCGCAGGTGGAGGCCGCCAACTGCACGTCGCTGAGACCGAGAAGTATCCGCACGTGACGTACTTCTTCGCCGGTGGAGATGAGCACCCGCAGCAAGGCGAGCGACGCGAGCTCGTTCCCTCCAACCGTGACGTTGCGACCTACGATCAGAGCCCGCAGATGAGCGCCCAGGGTGTAGCCGAAAAGTTCATCGCCGCCTGGCAGGAGCAGCAGCCCGAGTTCGCGATTATCAACTTTGCCAACCCCGACATGGTTGGCCACACCGGCGTAATTGCTGCGGCGGTGACGGCAATCGAAACAGTTGACTGTTGCCTCGGAGAAATTGTCGCCGCCGTGCAGGCCAGCGGCGGCGAACTCCTGATTACCGCCGATCACGGCAACGCCGAACAGATGCTCAACGAGGACGGATCGGCAAACACCGCCCACTCGCTCAATGCGGTGCCGGTGATCGTCACGCGTAGAGGCCTGAAACTGCGCTCCGGTGGGGTTCTTGCCGACGTTGCTCCAACGCTGCTTGAGCTACTTGGTACCGATCAGCCGGCCGAGATGACCGGCAGCTCGCTGATCGAAACTTAGGAGCCCGCGCGCGGGTTGTTCAACGGCGTCAGCTTCAGTTCGATCGAATCGCGCTGCTGCTCGTACTGCTCAGGTAGTTGAAGCGTTAAGCCGAGCTGTTCTAGCGGTTCGTCGATCGTGAAGCCGACGTCGCGCGTGGCAACCTCGAAGAGAACGCCGCTTGGCTCGCGGAAGTAGATCGAGTGGAAGTACTGACGGTCGATGATCCCCGTCGGCTGCGCGCCAGCACCATTGGCCTTGGCGATGCAGGCGTCGAGCTCGGCGTCGTCGGCTGCAGACCAAGCGACGTGGTGGACTGTGCCGGCGCCTGGCCGCGCGGCGTCAAGTGGCGGCTCGTCATAGCCAAGCGTGGCGCTGCGCTCAGCGCCTCCTAACAGCCAGCTGCTCGCGCCGCCGTCGGGCGCGAAGCCGAGCGCCGTCAACAGCTCGGCGCTGGCCTGCGGCTGCTGCGCGTAGGCGCGGACCCCACCGAATCCGCGCAGCGCAAACTCGGCCGGGATCTCGGGCGAGCTGGCGCTCAACGGTGCATCGTCGCTGTCGTCAACGACGAGCTGGTAGGCCAATCCTTCGGGGTCGCAGAAGGTCAGTAGATCGCCTTCATGGAGAACCGACATCTCCGCATCGCGCAACCGCGCCTTCCAGAAATCGAGCGCCTTGGCTGAGCCGACGCGCCAGATGATCGTGTGCACCATTCCTGCTCCCGGCAGGCCGGGAGGCGCGCCAGGGTATTCGAAGAAGGTCAGCGCCGCGCCGGGGCTTGCGGCTTCGTCTGCGAAGTAGAGGTGGTAGGCCGAAGGATCGTCGAAGTTGACGGTCTGCTTTACCAGTCTCAGCCCCATCACTCCTGAGTAGAAATCGACGTTGGCGTTTGCGTCGCCGGTCACGGCAGTGATGTGGTGAATCCCTTCTAGTGCCATCAACCGAGCCTACCGAGGACGCCGTAAAGGCGACTTCTTCTTGCCCTTGTGGCGGCGCTCATTGCTACCGTAATGGTGTTCGTGGGAACCTCCGATCGTGGCCAGCTTCAGCTCACCAGCAACGCTTGATCTCACCCTCTCCAGTCGCGAGGTACTCGCTTGGCGGGGGATGCTCCGCACGCACGCCGCGGCCACCAAGCAGCTCGATGCGGAGCTCCTCAGCTCACACGCAATCTCACTTAGCTCTTACGAGGTGCTGCTCCACCTCGATGGCGCCGACGATGGCCAGATGCGGATGTGTGAGCTTGCCGAGCTGGCGACCCTGAGCCGCAGCGGATTGACGCGGCTGGTTGACAGGCTCGCGCGCGAAGAGCTGCTCGTTCGCCAGTCCTGCCCGAGCGATGCGCGCGGCTCCTACGCGCGCCTTACGACGGCCGGCCGCGAACGGCTGACTGAGGCGCGCCCCACCCACATCGAAGGCGTGAGGCGCGTATTTCTCAGTCACCTCAGCGCCGCCGAGCAGCAAGCCTTGGCCGCGTGCTGGGCCAAGCTTCTGCCGGCGTCGGAGATTGAGGCTGGCGCTGCCTTCTCTGAGTCAACCGGATGAGTAGCTTCGGCCTTTTCATCGTCTGCCTGCTGGTGCCGCTCGCCTTTGGCATGTGGGCTCAGCACAAGGTCAAGAGCACCTTCCGCCGCTACGCAGAGGTTCCCGAGGACAGCGGCATGAATGGCGCGCAGATTGCCGAACGGATTCTGATTGCCAACGGGCTCACCGACGTTCCAGTGCGCTCGGTCCCGGGCTGGTTCACCGACCATTACGACCCACGAACTCGCAGCGTCCATCTCTCCGAACCGGTCTTCGGCGGCACTTCGATCAGCTCCACGGCGGTCGCCGCGCATGAGGTTGGCCACGCGATCCAGCACGCCAAGGCCTACACGCCGATGACTATCCGCTCGGCGCTCTGGCCGGTTACGGCCTTCGCTTCGAGTACATGGATGATTCTGCTTTTTGGTGGCGCAATCCTCGGCTTTCTCGGCCTGATCTATCTCGCTGTGGCGCTCTACGCGGCGGTCGTTATCTTCCAGTTCGTCACGTTGCCGGTGGAGTTCGACGCATCGCGGCGGGCGGCGGTTCAGCTCAAAGAGCTTGGGATTGCGAACGCCGACGAAAGCGAAGGCGTTGGCCGCGTGCTGCGAGCCGCAGCGATGACCTACGTTGCCGGCGCGCTGGCCGCGCTTTCGCAGCTGATCTACTTCGCGACCGTCTTCCTTGGCAACCGCCAATAGCGCCAGCGCCCTAGGATCGCTGGTCGTAGATGACCAATGCGCTCGAGATCCTCGCTACCGACCCAGGCTCGCGCGCGCGCGCCGGGACGCTGCGCACCGCCCACGGCGAGATCCGCACGCCGGCCTTCGTTCCGCTGGCAACGAAGGCGAGCGTCCGCGGGCTGCTCCCGGCTGAGGTTTCCGAGCTTGGCTACGAGATCGTGCTCGGCAACACCTTCCACCTCCACCTCAACCCGGGCGATCAGCGGATCGCGGCGCTCGGGGGCCTCCACGAGTTCATGCGCTGGGATAAGCCGATCATCACCGACTCCGGCGGCTTCCAAGTCTTTTCGATGGGACACGGCACCGTTGCCGATGAGATCAAGGGGCGCGCGCCGAGCGGGCCTGAGCGCGCCGGTAAGGTGCTCGGCATCGAGGAGGACGGCGTTCGTTACCGCTCCTACGTTGACGGTTCGACGAGCTTTATGGCCCCTGAGGATTCGATGCGCATTCAGGCCAACCTCGGTTCTGACATCGCGCTCGTCTTCGACGAGTGCACACCATTTAACGTAGAGCGCGAATACACCGCCCGCTCAACCGAGCGCTCGCACCGCTGGCTCGACCGTTGCCTCAGCTGGCAGGTTGAAAACGGCTCCGCCGAGCAGCTCGTCTACGGAATCGTCCAGGGCGGCGTTTACGAGGACCTGCGCCGCGACTCAACCGAGCAGATCGCCGCCCGCGCCTGCGACGGCATAGCGATCGGCGGCTCGCTGGGCGAGCACAAAGAGCAGATGTACGAGGTCGTTGGTTGGGCAACCGACACGCTCAACAAGGCCGGTGACCTGCGCCCGCGCCACCTGCTTGGAATCGGCGAGGTTGATGACCTGATCGAAGGGGTCGAAATGGGGATCGACACTTTTGACTGCGTGATGCCCACGCGGCTCGGTCGCCACGGCGTGGCGCTGGTTCCCGACCCGAAGAACCGCTGGCGCGTTGATCTGACGACGGCGAAGTGGTTGGACAGCGACGAGCCGCTGATGGAAGGCTGCCCCTGCCCGGCCTGCGCTGTTGGTTACAGCCGCGGCTACCTGCGCTACATGACGAAGGCCCGCGAACTGACCGCGATGCGCCTGCTGACGGTTCACAACCTGGCCTTTATCTCGCGCGTGATGGCGCGGCTTCGCGGGGCGATCCTGGCCGGCGATTTCGCGACCACTGCGGCCGAGCTGCGCGCCGGCGCGGCGCCCTAGCCGCCTCTACTTCGTGTTCTGACGGATTAACTGCTGCAGCTGCGCCGCCGTTTGATCTACCTGCTGGTAGACGACCTGGCGTAGACGAACACTCTCCTCTGAACTGCTGCCGGTGGTGTAGACAAACGCTGCCGCGCCAACGGCCAAGGCGAGCAGCAGCACGATCGTTGGGCCGACCCAGCCACGCTTGCGGCGTGGCTGCTCCGCCACGGCCGCAGCCGGCGCTGCCTGCTGGGCTGGCATTCGCGGCTCGCGGCGCTGAACGGTAGTTGCCGGCTGGTCACCGGTTGCCTGCGAAACCGTCGTCGCCGCAGTGCGCGGCGTGCTGACCGAGGTGGCAGCGGTCTCCGGAGCGACCCCGCGGGCGCCGTCGGAGAGCGCCTGCCGCAGCTCCTCGGCAGTTTCGTAGCGCGCCTGCGGTTCCAACTCCAGCGCGCGGTCAACTGCAGCAGCAAGCTCTGGGCTTACCTCGGGGTTGAGATCGCTGAGTAGCGGCGGCGCTTCACGCTGCTGCTTGAGCGCCAGCTCAGTGATCGACTGTGCCTCATAGGGAAGCCGGCCGGAGAGGAACTGGTAGCAGACGACGCCAAGCGCGTAAATGTCGGAGCGCGGGTTTGAGCCGTGGCCGCTGGCCTGTTCTGGTGAGAGGTAGGCAGCCGTGCCGAGCACCGAACCGACCTGCGTGATCGACGACTCCTCGCTCAACGCTTTCGCGATTCCAAAGTCGGCGAGCTTGACTACGCCGTCGCGCGAGCGCAGCAGGTTGCCGGGCTTGACGTCGCGGTGGATCACGCCGCTGTGGTGGGCGTAGTCGAGGCCGCGGCAGGCTTGGGAGAGAATTCCTACCGCCTCGGGCACGTCGAGCATTCCTTCGGCGGCGAGAATCTCGGCGCCGGAGTTGCCTTCGACGTACTCCATCACGATGTATTGGCGGCCGCTCTCTTCGTCGAGCCCAAAGTCGTAGACCTGAACGATGTTCGGGTGAACGAGCCGCGCCGCAGAGAGCGCTTCGCGGCGAAAACGTGTTACGAACTGCTCATCATCGGCGAGATGTTCGGCCAGCAGCTTGATCGCAACCTGGCGCTCAAGGCGACGATCCATCGCCAACAGAACGGTTGACATGCCACCGCTGCCAAGCCGCTCGCCCAATTCATAGCGCCCCGCCAATGTCCGTTCTGTCATCAGGCGCTCGCCTTAATCATTCGGCGTGATGCCGCCGTTGTCGGGTGGGACAGGCGGCGTTGTTGTCGTTGTCGTTGTCGTTGGCGTCGTCGTTGTCGTCGTTGGCGTTGTCGTCGTTGGCGTTGTCGTCGTTGTCGTTGGTGTCGTCGTGCTCGTCGTCGGCGTCGTGATCGGCTTTGGCTTCGTCTCCAAGCACTGAACAGGGACGCTGGTAGCAAGCCGCTGCAGGCCGGCCGCTATCCGCGAGCGCAATTCGCTGTTGACGCTCGACGGCATCTGGTTGAACTCGCTCTGCGCGTCGGAGAGCGCCGAAGCGGCCGCCTCGCAGTCGCCCGCGGCGGTCGCGTCGGCAACCTGACCGATCGATTGATCAAGCGCCGACGCATCCGACGCGGGGATCAGGCCAACGCTGCTGCCGCAACCTGAAATGGCAGCAGAGGAACACAAAATACAACCAAAAAAGGTGATGCGGGTGAACTTCATCGCTATTGACCGTACTGAAGCCTGTCGGCCAGCGAGTCAGGTAAGCGCGCTGCACGGATCGCTGCCGCCGCGCCCGCCACGTCGTATTCGGTTCGCTGCCAGATGATCTCTGAGCTCGTCGTGTCGAGCAGCAGCCAGGCGGCGCGCGGGTCGCCGTCGCGTGGCTGGCCAACGCTGCCGGGGTTGAGCATCCAGCGGTCGCTGCTGGCGTCAACGCTGTCACCGATCCGCCGCGCGTCGCCGGTCGCCAGCTCGGTTTCGGTGCGGTGGAAGGCGAGCGCCACGTGGCTGTGGCCGATCAGGCCGATTCGCGTGCGCATCGTGTCGAAGCAGAGGTCGGCCAGCAACGTGCTGATCACGTACTCCCAGACAGGGTCGCGCGGGCTGCCGTGGAAGAGCCCCACCTCCTCGGCGGTCGCCTTCGACGAGAGCGACGAGAGCCATTCGAGTTCGGAATCACCGATCACATCGAGCGTCCAGCGCGCCGCCAATGCAGCGCCGCGTGAGAAGTCGTCGAGCCGCAGGTCGCCGGTCACAGCAAAGTCATGGTTACCGGCGAGGCAGACCGAAGCGTGCTCGCGCACCAGCTGAACGCAGTCATTCGGGTCGGCTCCGTAGCCAACGAGGTCGCCGAGGCACCAAAGTTCGTCGGCGCCGATCGCGTCGACGGCCGCCAAAACGGCCTCTAAGGCCTGTCGGTTGGCGTGTATGTCGGAGATAACGGCTACTCGCATCGCAATAAAAGTTCACTTCGACGGTAGCGTGATGGGCTTGCGTTTCATTGGCCATAGCGCCCTCTTTGCAGTTATCGTCGCGCTGCTCGTCGCCGAGCTGCTGGTTTTGCTGATGACGCCGCGCAGCGGGCTGATCACGCCGCTACCGACCGACGCCGCGCAGTGGTTCACTCCGGCTCAGCTCAGTCGAGCCGCCGCCTTCAACGGTTTGCAGCTTTGGCTGGGAATTGCGGCGCTGCTGGCCAAGGCCGCGGTGCTGGCGTTGATCGTTGCTCGCGCACCCGCGCACCTGCGCGGGCCCTACCGCCATCCACTCGTCGTATCGGGCCTCGTCGGCGCGGCAATCTCGCTCGTCGTGGTGATAGCGCTGCTGCCGCTCAGCGCGCTGATGCGAATCCGCTCAATCGACTACGGCCTCACCACAAGCAGCTGGGGTGAGTGGGGCTGGGATCTATCCAGGAGCGCCGGAATCACGGCCTTGGTTGCGGCGATCGCGACGATCATCGCAATCGCTTTGATCCGCAAGATGCCTCACCGCTGGTGGGTCCCAGCGTCGGCGCTGATCGTGCTTGGTGGCGTGCTGATGACCTTTGCCGGGCCGCTCGTGATCGACCCAATCTTCAACCGCTTCACGCCGCTCCCCGCCGGCCCGGCGCGCAGCGCGGTGGTCGAACTGGCCGGTCGCGCTGGCGTCAAAGTCGGCTCGGTCTACGTGGTTGACGCAAGCCGCCGCACGACCGCCGCCAACGCCTATGTTGTTGGCGTTGGCTCATCGAAGCGGGTTGTCCTCTACGACACGCTGCTCGGCAAGTTCCCGCCGGCGCAGGCGCGGATCGTCGTTGCCCACGAACTGGCTCACGTTCACTACCGCGACATTCCCCACGGCCTGCTCTTCCTGCTGATCGTCACGCCCTTTGGCGCCTGGGCGGCGGCCCGTTGCCTGCGGCTCTGGGGGCCTGACGATGGGCTACCGGCCGGCCCTTCGAGCGTCCCCGCGCTGACCGCGGCCGTGATCCTTATCGTCTTCGCAATCACCCTGATCTCCAACCAGCTCTCGCGTTCGATTGAAGAGCGAGCAGATGCTTTCGCGCTGACACTGACCGGCGACGCTCCGACCTTCATCGCCCAGCAGCAGCGAATCTCGATTCAGAACCTTGGCGACCCAGATCCGCCGGCGATTACGCACTGGCTCCTGGGCACTCACCCGACGACGCTGGAGCGGATCGGCATCGGCCTCGCTTGGCAGCGTGGCGAGCGGCCCAGTGGGGGTGGAAGGTGAAGATCACCGTCCTCTCTGTCGGCCGCCTGCGCGCGCCCTATGCCGACGACATCGCCCACTACGAAAAGCTGATCGGCCATTTCACACAGATCGAACTGATTGAGCTGCGCGAGCCGGAGAAGCTGGCTGGGCGCATTCCAGAGAGAGCCCACCTCGTGCTGCTTGATGATGCCGGCAAGCAGTACGACAGCGTCGCCTTCAGTGCTTTTCTCGAGCAGCGGCGGGCAAGCGGCCTTGACCTCTGTTTCGTCGTTGGCGGCGCCTACGGAACCGAGCTTGAGCGCGCCGATCAGCGGCTCTCGCTGGGGCCGATGACGCTGCCCCACCAGCTCGCGCGCGTGGTGCTGCTGGAGCAGATTTACCGTGGCCACTCGATCCTCGCGGGCGCTCCCTACCACCATTAGCGCGCAGCAAACCGCCTGCCGCCCTGCGACGCTGCGATCATCGAGGCTGTGAGCAGCCCACTTGATGATCTAAACGCCGGCCTCGCCGCCGCCGTCGCCGCGCTCGCTGGCGGGCGGCCTGTGAGCGCTCAGCTCCAGCTCGAGCGGCCGAAGCAGCCGGAGCACGGCGACTTCGCGACCAATGCGGCGCTAGCGGTTGCCAAAGGACTGGGCGCGCAGCCGCGTCAGTTTGCCGAGCAGCTCGCCGAGCAGCTAGGCCGCCAGCTTGGCCCCACGCTCGTCAGCGCCGAGGTCGCAGGCCCGGGCTTCGTCAACCTTGTCCTCTCCGACGAGTGGTACGGCGAGGCGATCGACGCCGTGCTCGCCGCTGGCGATCAGTGGGGCGGGGCGGCCGCCGACCCGCCACTACAGATCAACGTTGAATTTGTCAGCGCCAACCCGACCGGCCCGGTTCACGTTGGCGGTACGCGCAACGCTGTTTACGGGGACGCGCTGGCGCGGCTGCTCAGCTTCGTCGGCCACAAAGTTCAGCGCGAGTATTACGTCAACGATGCCGGCTCGCAGATTCGCGCGCTAGGCGTCTCCGTTCAGGCCCGCGCGCGCGGCGAAGAGCCACCCGAGGACGGTTACCAAGGCCAATACATCATCGCGCTGGCGGCCGATATTCCAGGCGCTGGCGACCTGCCGGTAGATGAGGTTGCGCGGCTCGCGGTCGAGCTGATGGTCGCTGAAGCTGAGCGCAGCCTTGCGCGGCTGCGCGTTGTTTTCGACGATTGGTTGCACGAAACGACGCTCCACGCCGGCAGCCCTTCACCGGTTGCTCGGGCGCTGGAAATCCTTGATTGCGATCGCCGCACGTTCATCAGTGATGAGGCGCTCTGGCTGCGTACGACCGAGTTTGGTGACGACAAAGACCGCGTGCTTGAGCGCTCCAGCGGCGAGCACACCTACTTCGCTTCCGACATCG
>SYIT01000084.1 GCA_005798685.1 Actinomycetota bacterium
CATCGAGCCGTGGCCGCCGCTGAGCACGAAGCGATCGCGATCGGGCCAATGCGGGTCGGTCGGATCAAAACGCATGATCTTCTGGAACAGCACGTAGGCAACCGGCGCCATTCCAAGCGGCAATCCGGGGTGCCCGGAATTTGCCTTCTGAACCGCGTCCATCGAGAGGGCGCGGATCGCATCAACTGATTGCTGGTCTAGTTCGTCGCTCACAGCTACGGAGTATCCACTAGCGGGCCGACCGAGGTATTGCGACTCTGTGAAGGAACGACTCAGTCGGACTTGCCCGACTTGGCCTTCTTCTTCTCCCCGCCGCCGCTCCCGACTGCCGGCGCCGAACGAGCTGCGCGAAGCTCATAATCCTTGCGCACGCCGTGATCAGCCGTGGAAAGCACCTTGTCGGCCTTCAGCGCGCGCGCGAAAGCCTCACGCGGGCCACGGCCGATCGCCGACATGACTTGATTGAGCGGGCCGACCGAGCGCGGCACGAAGACGTCGAAGCGCGGTTGCCGCAGCGCCGAGAGAATCTCATCGGCGACGTCCTGCGGCAGCGCCTGCTTGACGGCGCGCGTCTCAGCGAGGCCACCGCCAAGCTCGGTCTGAACTGCCACCGGCATCACGCAGGAAACCTCAACGCCGGTGCCGCGCAGCTCGGAACGGATCGCTTCACTCATTCCGACGACGTAATGCTTCGTGCCGCAGTAAGTGGCGCCGTGGGCGTACCCAGCCTTGCCTGCCGCCGAGGCGATGTTGACCACGTGGCCGTGGCCGCGGGCAACCATCGAAGGGATTGTCAGGCGGCAGCCGTAATCAACGCCGTAGATGTTGATGTCGATCATCCGCTTCGTCGTCGCCATATCCTCATTGAGGTAGGGGCCGAGCTGCATGATCCCGGCGTTGTTGATGATCACGTCGATCGGACCGAGCTGCTCCTGTACCAAGGCTACGAAGGCCGAGAAGGAATCGAAGTCGGTGACGTCGAGCTGGAGTCCAACTGTGCCGGCGCCGATCTCGCCGGCGGTCTGAGCCGCGAGCGGGCCGTCGAGGTCGCCGATCGCAACCTTCATTCCGGCGCGCGAGAGAGTTTGCGCTGTGCTCTTGCCGATTCCGCGAGCACCGCCGGTGATCGCGACAATTTGACCTACGAGATTGCGTTCTTGCTTAGCCATTTTGGTGCTCCTTCGGACGTCCTTCGGTAGTAAGTAAAAGCTACCGCAAGTCGGGCGATGGCATCACTCTTCCTCGCCGCGCTCGGTCCAAGCGGGGCCGTCGTCGCGGTAGAGGTCGTCGCCGCCAAGGGCGGTGCTGAAGCTACGCCGCAGGATCTGGCGATCAAGTCTCCAGGAGCGGTTTTCGATGTACCAGAGGTCAAGTTCGATCCGCTCGTCCCACGGCAGCCCGGCGCGGCCGTTGACCTGCGCCCAGCCGGTGATGCCAGGACGAACGGTGAGCCGACCGCGCTGGCGCGGCGTGTACTGCTCAACCTGTGAGGCGACGGTTGGTCTTGGGCCGATGATCGCCATCTCGCCGCGCAGAACGTTGACCAGGTTCGGCAGCTCGTCGACCGAAGTGCGTCGCAGCAGGCCGCCGAGCCGAGTGATGCGCTCGTCGCGTTCGCTGACCGCGAGGCCGGCGCCAAGATTCTCAGCGCCGCTGATCATCGTTCGAAGTTTGATCACTTCGAACTGGCGGCCGTCAAGGCCAACGCGGCGCTGGCGGAAAATCGGTGAGCCGCGCGACTCCAGCGGCACCGCGATCAGCGCCAGCAGCAGCAGCGGCGAAGTGATCACTAGCGCTGCCGCGGCAACGACGAGATCGAAGAGCCGGCGCAGCATCAACGCGTTCCCTCCGGCGGCGCCCAACCAGCCGGCGTTCCGTGGCGCAGGTAGTCCCACAGGCCGGCGCCGATCGACGCAGTGGTGAGAACGTAGTAGCGCGCGATCAGCAGTGGCCTCAATGGGATCACTGCTCCGAGTAGCGCCGCCAGCAGCAACAGCAGCTGCAGCGCCAGCGTTACGAGGTAGATGCTGCCCTGCCCGATCAGAATCAAATTGGCGACGAAGGTGACGATGTGGAGCGTCGGCGTTGCATAGCGCAGCCCGCGGTGGCAGTAGATCATCACCGCGTAGGGGAAGGAATAGCCGCGCGGTGACAGCAGGCCGCCGCGCAGGACGATCGGCCAAGCGTGGCTCATCATCCTGCGCTTGCGCGCAAACTCGCCTTCGACCGTCGGCACCATCTTCTCGCTGGCGCGCGCGCCGGGGGCGTAGAGCGCGCGGTGGCCGCGCTTAACGAAGTTAAACGGGAAGCTGAGGTCATGGCCCATCACAGGATCAACCTCGATGTAGTCGGCTCGCCGCACAGCGTAGATCGCGCCGTTGCCGCCGGTGACGGAGGCTAGCTGCGATTCACGCGCGCGCTGCCACATCTCCAAGCGCCAGTAGAGCCCCTCTTGGTTGCTTGAACCATCGGCGCCACTGAAGCGAACTTGGCCGCAGACGTAGCCGACGCCTTCGAGCTCGAGCTCGCCGACCAGTAGGCGCAAAGCATCCGGCTCCCAGCTGGCGTTGGCGTCGGAGAATGCGATCACGGTAGAACGCGGGTCGCTGGCGGCGACGGCGGCATCCTGCGCGCGCACCTTCCCTCCCCACTCCAGCTCGAGGACTATGTCGGCGCCGGCGCTGCGGGCCTCGGCTGCAGTGTCATCCGGGGAACCGTCGCAGGCGACGATCACTTCAAGCCGGTTGGCCGGCCAATCGAGCTGGCGCGCGTTTGCGACGCGAGCGGCGATCACCGACTGCTCACGGTGGGCTGCGATGACGAGCGTGACGAAGGGCTCTTCGCCAGCCGCGATCGGCGGTGGCGCCTGGGCGCTGCGGCGACTCAGCTTTGCCCAAAGGCCGAGCACCAGTGGATAGCCGATTTGAGCGAAAACGAGCAGTCCCAAAGAGATCCAAAAGATCACTTCAACGACGATCATCGGCTTCGGCCACCAATCAGCTTTGAGTAGAGCTCAAGGTGGAGCGCTGCAACTCGATCCCAGTCGTAAAGCTCGCGCGCTGCGGCGGCCCCGGCGGCCAACCGTTGGCGGGCGGGCGCGTCGGCGAGCAGCCGCTGGAGCGAGCTGCGCAGCGCAGGCGCGTCACCGCTGGGAACGATTTCGGCCGCGCCGGCGGCAGCGATCTCAGGAAAGCCACCAACGTCGCTGAGCAGCATTGGCACCCCGAAGGCGAGCGCCGTGAAGCAGACGCCTGAGTGATCAATTTCGCGGTACGCCAGCAGCGCGAGGTCAACGCGCTCGAAGAGAGCGGGAATCTCACGGTCCTCGACGAAGCGTTCGACGAACCGGACGTTGCTCGGCGCCGCGGCCTTCAGCGGCGCCGTATCCATCCGCGGCATGCCGACGATCCAAAGCTCGGCATTCTCGATCCCGCGCCAGGCCTCGATCGCCACATCGAGCCCCTTGTAGGGGCGCATCAAGCCGAAGCAGAGAACGACCGGCCCTTCAACCTCGGCCAGCTCGGGCGGCAGCGGCGCGCGGTCCTGAATCTCGGCAAGGTGAGTGAAGCTGCCGTGCGGGATTACGTGGCAGCGAGCGGCCGCAACGCCAAGCTCGCGCTGCAGCCGCTCGCTGCCGTCCTCGCTGTGGACGACGACCGCGTCGGCTCGCGCATAGGCGCGGCGCAGGCCGGCGATCTGGCCGGGGCGCGGCTCGCGCGGAACAACATCGTGGGCGGTAATTACGAGCGGGCGGTCGGTCGGCAGCAGCGAAGCGCCGAGCTGTGGCAGCGGCAGCCACTGGAAGTGGACGACGTCGGCGCGGCGCGCTGTGCGGCGGTAGCGCAGCATCTCTGGAAGCTCGGCCGCCAGCCGCGAAGCGGAGCGCAGCTTTGAGCCGGGTCGCCCACGCAGCATGCCGCCGAAGCACTGATCTACTTGATAACCGTCTGCGGCAGCGACATCGCCGTAGCTGAACGGGCCGCTGCAAAGCGTTACTTTGGCGCCCGCGCCTGCAAGCGCGGCGCAAAGCGCACGGTCGTACGGAGGCGTGTAAGCGGGAGGGTCGACGACGTGAATGCGCACTGAGCAGCACAATACGAGTTGTGGCCGAAGTCGATCTCAGTTATTGCGTAGTCAACACCCAGCAGCGGGAGCTGCTGCTGCGCGCGCTTGACGCGATCGGGCGCGAGCAGGAAGCGCTTAAAATCACTACAGAAGTGCTTGTTCTCGACAACTCTTCGACCGACGGTTCGGCTGGAGCGGCGCGCGATCATCCGGTAGTTGACGACCTCGTGGTGCTCGAGCAGCGGGCTGGCAAAGCCGAGAACGACTCGATGCTGCTCGAGCGCGCGAGCGGCCGTTACGCGCTGCTATGCAACGAGGACACCGAACTTCAGCCCGGCGCCACGCAGGCGCTCTACGCAGCGCTTGAAGACAACCCTCAGGCTGCAGCGGCGGGAGCGAAGCTGCTCAACCCCGACGGTTACGCCCAGCCCAGCGCGTGGAGGTTCCCCGGGCCGCTGACGGCGCTGGCATCGGCGCTCTTCATCCATCACTGGACAACCGTTCAGAGCAGCGGCGAGATAACGAAGCCGGTCGACTGGGCGCAAAGCGCTGCGCTGCTTGTGCGCCGCGATGCCGGAAGTCAGATTGGTTGGCTCGACCCGCAGTTCTTCGTCTACTCCGACGAGGTTGACTTCTGCAAGCGACTGGCCGATCAAGGCTGGCAGACGCTCTTCGTGCCAAGTGCGCAGGCAATCCACCACGAGCAGCTCTCGACCGGTGCGCTGCCGGAGAAGCGGATTGTTGAGCTCTCCCGCAACCGTGATCGCTACATGCGCAAGCATCACTCGCCGATCTCGGCGGCGCTGGTGCGCTGGCTGACGGCTTGGACCTATTCGCTGCGCGCGATCGCGGCGACCGTGCTGCCCGGCCACAACGCCGCCCGCTACCGCGCCCACGCGCGCGCATCGCTCCATCCCGATCAGGGCGAAGGGCTGCGCGAAGCGGCGCTCGATTACAACCGCGGCGGGCGCAGGCTGTAGCGAAGCGTCTGTAGTTCGCCAACCGTTACGACTCGAGCCAAGACCAACGCGGCGGCGATTGCCGCCAGCAGCAGTGAGCGTTCCACCAGCCCATCGATCCCGTCGTCGGGCAGCAGCCCGTTGCCGGCAACGCTGAGCACGGCGACGATGACGACCAACGGAACGATTCTGCGCCATTCGAACGGCACCGTGAAAACTTTGCGAGTCAAGAGGAAGAGGACGACGAGCATCGCGATGTAGGCGGCGCAGAGGGCAATCGCTGCGCCGACAACCCCCAGCAACGGCACCAGCCAGATCAGCAGCCCTACGTTGACGACGAGCCCCGCAGCGGCGGCCGGCAAGGTTCGGACGGTCACCTTCGCGCGGCCGGCAATCGTCACCAGAACGAGGTAGAGGCCGTAGAGCGCCCAGCCGAGTGCCAGCCAAGGGAGGGCCTCGTTGGCGGCGAAAAAGTCGGGCGCTGTAAGTAGCCGCACCAGCCACGCGCCAAGCAGCGTGAACGCGGCTACCAGCAATGAGCTGACGACCATGTAGGCAGTAGTGACGCGGGCGTAAACCTGCTGCGCGCGCTGCTCGTCGGCGATCGAGTAGGCCAGCGGCGGCCACGCCAGCTGGAAGGCACGGACGAGGATGATCACCGCTGTCGCAAGCTTCACGGCCACCGAGTAGAGGCCGGCAGCGGTTGGGCTGTCGGCGCGAAGCAGGTAGGCGCGGTCGATCACGTTGAGCAGGAAGACGGCGGCGTCAGCAGGGATCGTCGGCGCGCCATAGCGCAGCAGCGGCCCCAGCAGCAGCGGCCCGCGCGGAACGCCGACGTGCTCGCGCAGCACAAAGACCCAAAGACCAACCAGCACTGCCGCCGAGGCGACGTAGTTGCCGAGCACGTAGCCGCGCGCCCCCTCGCCGAGAAAGACGACGAGCGTGACGGTAAGCGAGACAGTCAAGATCACGTTCACCGACGAGGCGATCAGATAGGCGCGGCGGCGATCACTCACGCGCAGCAGCGCATAAGCCATCTCCAAATTGGTGAAAGCCCAGATCCCGAAGACCCCGGCCGACATCAGCGGCGCGTCGGAGGTTCCAAGCAGCAGCTCAGAGAGCGGCGCGGCAAGCAAGATGCCGACTGCCAACGCCACTGTCGAGCTAATCAGCACGGAGCCGCTCGTCGTCCGCACAAGATGGCGGCGAGCGGCCTCTCCACCGGCCTCGTGCCAGTGGCGGATGAAGGCCTCGCCAAGGCCAGCCCGCAGCAGGATGCTGGTGAGGATCACCAGCGTCAGAAGCGTCTCGGCGTAACCAAACTCAGCCGCCGTTAGCGAGCGCGTATAGAGCGGGAGCGTGAAAAGCGCCAGCAGCCCGGCCAGCAGGCTCGAAGCCTGAAACGCCATCCCTGAGGTCGCGAGCCGCTTAAGAATGCTGTCCATCTAAAGGCGGACGCTACCCACCCGCGCGGTGGAGCCCCGCGCGGCTAGGCTGGCGGCCGTGAGTTCTCTAGCCAACAAGCGGCAGCCGATCTGCGTGCTGCTACTGGCACGCGAGCTGGAGCAGTTCATTCTGCGTGAGCAGGCCGAGGACCTGCTGCGCTCGCCAGCCGTTGTAGCTGTAGAACCGCCGCGCCTGCGCTACGGCGCGATCGCGCGGCTGCCACGGAGAGTCGGCTCGGCGCTGGCAGCGCGGCAGGCGAAGCGGCTCCTGAAGACGCTGCGCAGCGACCGCGGCGAGCCGCGCGTTGTCGTGATCTTCCACCCGCTGCAACTGCCGCTGGCGCAGGCGATCCAAGCCGACTGCATGGGTTGTGAGATCTGGTACTCGCGCTGGGATCGCTATGAGCTCGCTTACGACGCGACGCCTGAGCGCCGCGAGCGCCTCGTCGAGCTGCACGAACAGGCATCAGAAGCCTCATCGCTGACATTCGCCGTCTCCGAGACTTTGGTTGAGATTGAAACGGCGGCCGGCCGCGAGGCGCTGCTGGTGACAACCCCCGCCGATTCGTTCCCAGCACCACAGATTGACGAAACGGTCGTTGCAGTCTCGCTCGGCCACCTTGGCTGGCGCACCGACTGGGCGCTGCTGCGTGCCGTCGCCGAGCAGCTCAGCGAGCGGCTCGTGCTGCTGCTGATCGGCGACTGGCACGACGATGAATGCGCCAACGACCCTGACTTCGCCGCCTGCCGCGCCCACCCCAGCCTCGTCTGGCTCGGCCGCCAGAGCGACGAGCAGGCATCACGATTGATCCTCACCGCCGACGTTGGAATCATTCCCTTCAAGCTTGAGCCCTTTAACGACGCCGGGTTACCGAACCGAATTCTCAAGTACGCGCGGCTCGGGCGCCGCACCGTGAGCCCAATGCTCTCCGGCGTTACAAGCTGGGCGCCCGCGGTTACGCGCGCAGCCGACGCCGAACAGTTCGCCGCGGCACTACTCGAGCAGGCCGGTGCGCGCACGCGGCCTGACGCCGAACTGCGCGAGTGGGCGATGGCGCAGACAGCCAGGCGCCAAAACGCACCGCTCTGGCAGCGGCTTGAACAGCTCGGCGTGGCGCGCGACAGCTAGCGGCAGCGGGCCCAGGCCGAGATTTGCCCGTGTTTGGTGATCAGCCTGAAGCCACGTGGCGCAAAGTCGGTGTCGACAGGCACTCCGTCAGCGCGGCCGTAGCGTTGATGCGTCTTGTCGCCGACGAAGACGAGCGCCACGCCGCTCGTCGGCGACACGTCGGCCCGAGCGACAACCGATCCGGCCGCTGAGTTACGGATCCAAAGCGAGTCCGGAATCAGCCCGAAAGCCGGGAGACTTAGCGGCCCACAGCGCAGCGCAGCGACCACCTTCGGATCGGCAAGGGTCGCCTCAAGGTCATTGTGGACGGCCGATATGTAGCGGATCTCTACGCCAGCGCGGCGGAAGATGTCAGTGCGGTGAACCGTGAAAGCAGCGCCGGCGATCACAACCGCTAATGCCGCCAGCGCCCAGCCCCGGCGCAGCCAGCTTCCGCGATCGAGCTCGGCCCAGCCTGCCAGCGCGTAACCGGCAAACAGCAGCAGAGTTATCGAGGGGATCGTAAGGTACCGCGGCAGCAGCGAGAGGCCGAAGATGCCAACGCAGATGAAGGTCAGAGTCCCGGTCGCGATTAGTCCCAGTGGAAGGTAGAACGACTTCGCCCTGCGTCTGAAGATCTCGATCAAGATGCCAACCCCGATCAGCATCAACTGCGGGTTGCGTATAACGCCTACCAGCGCGTCGATGAATGTCGCCGGCACTTTGGCGATGCCGCGCTCACGACCGAGTTCGGCGGCTAGGCTGCTGGTCGCCGTCAGTGCGTATAGCGGCTGGCCTACCGCCCACCAGTCGAAGAGTCCCCACAGCAGCGGCGCGACGAGGACCAAGGCCAGCAGCCCGAGGTGCGGGCTGCGCCGCCCGCTGGAATAGTCCTTCGGCCAGCAGCACCAGAGCCAGTAGATGCCTGCCAGAAGCCAAGCCTCAGGGCGCAGCAGTCCGGCCGCAGCGAGCAGCACCAGCACCGAGACACCGCGTCGTTTGCGCTCCGCCTCGAGCGCAGCAGCGACGAAGATCAAGGCCAGGAACGGCATGTCGGCGAAGCCGCGCGCGGCGTAGAGAATCAAGCTCAGGTTGGTCGCAACCAGCAGCGCCGCGACGATCCCCGGCCAAGCTCCGAATACAACGCGGCCGATCCGCCAGATCGCCCACGCACAGACGACCAGCGAGAGCGCACATATGAGGACCATCAGCTGAGCACTGTCGTCACCGACGATTGCTCCGAGGATCGCCGCGAGCAGCAGATAGAGCGGGTGAGCGGTCGGAGCTCGGTAGGCGTCTATCGCCGGAACCTGCCCGGCGAAGAACTCGCGGCCCCAGACGAGGTGGTAGTAGGCGTCGTAGCCCGGGTAGCTGCCCGCGAGCAACCAGACGACGATCGTCAGCGCCGCCGCCAGCGCCAACACGATCAGTTCACGACGCGAGAAAGTCACCGACTCGAACTCTCGTCCTGCTCCTGCGAGCGGGCGGCGGCCAGCGAAGTGGCGACGCCGAGCAGAACCCAGGTCAGTGGGTCTTCAAGGAAGGCCGCGTAGATCAAGGTGTGGACGACGACAGCCGTGAATGCGGCGGCCACACCGACCTGCATCTCGGGCCATGGCGCCGAGCGAGCTCCACGCAGCGCACGGATAAATGCCAACACCAAGAGAGCCAGATAGGCGAAGAGGCCAACCACGCCCTGCTCCGCAGCAACTGTCACCGGGATCGTGTGCGATGCCGAAGCGGCGCGCTCGAATGAAACGTCGTTGCTTCGCCGGTACTGGCGCGAGAACGACCCCGCCCCCCAGCCCTGAACTGGGCGCTCGACGAAGAGCTTGCCGCCTCCGGTGACGAGCGCGGCTCGGCCACTGGTAACGCGCTCGGCCGTCTTACCACCACTCAGCGCGCCGCTGCCAACAGCCGCGGCAATTCCTCCCAGCAGCACTGCCGCAACGACGACGCCGACCGTCCAGCGCACACTCCAGCGCAGCGCAGCGATCACTGCCAAGCCGGCGAGGAGCGCGACGAAGCTCGATTGCGAAAGCGTGATCAACAGCCCGCCGAAGAGAATTGCTGCCGCAAGCGCGCCGAGCGCGACCTGCCTGTTGCGCTTCTGCCAGCAGATCCAAGCGACGAGGAGGACGATCACAACAACGAGGAATCGGCCGAAGATGTTGGGGTCGAAAAAGACCGAGTTGACGCGGAAGTAGTCGGTGAACTGGTTCGATGCGATCACCTTCGGATTGAGAAAGATGTGGCGCGTGGCGAATTCGAAGAAGCCGACGGCGGTGAGCACTAAGGCCAGCCCGACGAGCACGGCAAGCGCGCGGCCGGCGAGCTTCTCGGTCCAGCGCGAGCGTGCGATCAGGACGAACAGCAGCGCGAACGGCACGTAGAAGAAGACGACGTTCTCAAGCGCCGGGGCGCTGCCAAGGCCGTATGCGCTCTGAACCGAGTAGATCACGAGCACGGCGGCGACCACCCACTCCAGAGCGCCTGGCCTTAGCCCTTCTTCGCTGGCGCCGCTACGCAGCCGCGGCAGCAGCCACGCAAGCGCGCCGGCGGCGACAACGAGATAGAGGCCAAGCAAGAGGCTGGCCGTCGAGTCGCCAACGGCGATCGGGATCCGGAATGGCAAGGTGAGCACTACGGCGATTGGGAAGGCGGTGGGCCGCCGCGTGAAAAGGATCACCAGAGCCGCCAAGGCCAAAATTCCGATCAGCAGCGCTGCAACCGCCAGAATCGGACGGTCGCGCAAGGTCGCCAGCTGGTCGGCGTCAGCGACGTGGACGACGAGAATCAGCGGCGCAACGACCAGCGTCGCGAGCATCAGCCGCGCGCGCGCCGTCGCCGAGCCGACGACGAGCGTCGCTCCGGCCAGAAGGCTGCAGATTGTTAGCGCGAGAGCAGTTGCCATGAGCGCGTCATCAGTCCTTGAACATCAGGATCGGTTGCTAGTCGTGAAGGGAGCTGCGGTAGGCCGTACCGAATCACGGTTCCCTTGCCAACGCGGAAAGCGACGATCGTTAATGCGCCGACGCCGGTCACCGCCGAGGCCAGCGGTTCACCCTGAGGAACCGTCTTCGTTTCCTCGATCACGTCGTAGTCGTTGAAGAGCCCGCTCGTCCCCTTGAAGAGTTTGATTCGATCTTCGCCGGCGGTGATGTCGAAGTTGCCGCCCGCAGGAGGCTCCAGCGTGCTGCCAAAGATGTCGGCTGTAGCTGCTGGCAACGGCGAAACAAGGTTGGCCCTCTTCGTCAGCGTGACGGAGCGAAGCAGCGAATCGGTTCCTGCCTCAACGAGCGTTCCACCAGCAGTCACGAAGGTGCGCAGCTTGCGCGCCGCGGCCGCTGGCAGCCACACCGTGTCGCCGACCAGCAGCACACCGGTGTGGCCGGCGAGCGTCGGCCCGCGGCCACTCGCGAGGCCGTAATCGGTCGTCAGGTCGTAGCGGTATCGGTTACGGGCAAGCCATTTCATTATCGGCTGCTCTTGCAGCGCAAAGCGCGCCGGCAGCGGCGTGCCAAGGACGCGCCTGAGCGCTGCCGGGCCGCCTGTGGTAAGCAGGTTGGGTTCGCCGTCGCCATCATCGTCAACCGGGTTTCGGCCCTGCCATGTGATTAGCGGCAGCACGACCAACACCGGGTGCGAGCCGGCATCGTCGATGGGGAGCGGAACAGATGCCCGCAAGGCTCCCTTCTTGGCCGTGAAGAGCATCAGCTGCGAGGCCTTGCCGCGCGGTTTGACGCGAACCATCGAGGCCGAGCTGCGACCGCGCTGCGTGGCAGGCTCGCCGAGCCGGCTGAGCGTCCAGCTAAATCGCTGACCGTTGGCCAAGACCGCCACACTGGCGACCGAACCGGCCTTGGTTGGCAGCAGCGGCGGCTGCGCGGCAATCGGGCGAACCGCGATGCCACCACGGCCTGGCAGCGGCTGGCCGTAGACGGTGATCGGCATGCCCTTTGAATCGAGCGGTACCGAGCTGCCGAGAACTCCGGCCGCATCGCGGCGCTGCGCGACAACAAGGTAGGTTCCGGGCGCTACCAAGCGGCCGTCGGCACCGCGCCCGCTCCAACTTGCGCGGTCGGAGCCTTCCGCGATCGGCAGCTCAGCAACCTGCTCGGTTGGCAGCGGCGCAGTGCGGAAAATCAACAGCCTCCCTTCGCGCGCGGCGCTGTTGAGGCGAATCTCTGCTGGCTGGCCATCGGCGCGCGGCAGCAGCTCTGGGCCCGCGCCGGCGCCGGGGCCGATCGAGACGACGGTGATCTTAGGCGGCGTGTCATCAACGCGAAACGACTTCGGAACGACGATGCTGCGGCCCTCACGGCGAAGAGTGACGCGAATTCGGTAGCGGCCGTCGGCGGCGACCTTGCCGTTGGCGTCGCGGCCATTCCAAGTCAGCGGTGCGATTGTGCGGTAGGCGGGAAGCTCAATTCCGGAGGCGATTTCACGGATGCTGTCGCCGCGCTGATCAACGACAGCTACGTCCACCAGTTCGCTGCGCTTCAGCCGAAAGGTGATCCGCTGCCGTTCGAAACGGCCGTCACCGTTCGGCGAGATTGCCTCCGAACCGAGCCGGAACGAGAGCAGCACCGGATCGGCGGTCTTCAGCTCCTGGGCGAAGAAGAAAGCAGCCCCGGTGGCGAGCACGAGCAGCGCGAAAAAGAGCTGTGCGAGCCGTGTCAAAGCGCCACAAGGCTTCCGTTATCGGGGCGCTCCGACCCGTCCCTGCCGGCAGCACGCAGCGCAAGGCGGATCACGTTGCCATGGCAGATAATCACGGTTGCCCCAGTTTCGCTGCGCGCGCGCCAATCGTCCAGCCCCGCCGCCACGCGTGCAGCCTGAGTCGCAAAACTCTCACCGCCCGGGAATCCCCAGTCGGCCTCTAGTTCAACAAATGCCGTGAACGCTTCGGGATCCTCCGCGGCGACGTCGGCAAAGCTGCGATCGGTCCACTCGCCGGTCTCGGTTTCAGCGAAACGGGCATCGATCTGTGGCTCAAGACCGATCAACTCGGAGACGATTGTCGCCGTCTGCAGTGCCCGTGAAATGTTGCTTGAGACCAGCGTTATCGGCTCCACGGCGGCTACCGCCAGCGCCAACTGACGAGCCTGCTCGCGACCGGTTTCGTTGAGCGGCACGTCGCCCCAACCCTGAAAACGTCCCTCCAAGTTGTAGGCGGTCTGTCCGTGCCTTGCTAGATAGATCACTGCGCTTGATCGGCACCGAGCACTACGACGACGACGGCGCTCTGGCCGAGGACGCGGATGTTCTCGTCGATCACCGTCACAGCAGAGCTGCTCAGTCCGAGTGTCTTTGCCACTTCATCTGCGGCCGCTTTAGCTCCAGTGTCGTAGTAGACCGTCGAAGTCTGGGCGGACTGGTCGGGTGCCGTTGAGACCGGCCCGACCTGAGTGAAACCCGCCGTTTGAAGTTTGTCGGCCGCCGCTCTGGCCAGGCCACTGCCGGTCGTGCCGTTAAGGACGGCGACCTGCGTCTTGGCCTTGTCAACAGTTCCGCCGTCAGGGGCTGTTTGCGTAGTCGTCGGCGCCGGCTCAACGCTGTTGGTTGCGGGAGTGGAGGTAGTACTTGAGCCACCACCACCAAAGACCTGAGTGATCAAGACGAAGGCGATCACGATGATTGCGAGCCCACCGACGATCACCAGCACCAGCGACCGTCTGCCGCCTTCGGCTGGCTCTCCGCTATCGGCGCGGCTGGCGCGCGGCGCCGGTGGGCGCACCAGTGGGATCGATATCTCATCGGTCGCGCCCCGGGCCGGCGCAACGGGCCGTGGGCGCGGGCGCGCTGGCGGTGGCCGCGCGGCGGCGCTGGTGGCAGGTGCCGGCGCAGGAGGCGCCGGTGGAATGGCCGGCGGCGGCGCAGCCGGCGCAGCGGCTGCTGGCGGCGCATCGCCGGCGGGCGGCGCGGAAGGATTGGCGGCAGGCTTCTCTGCGGCCTTGGCGGAATCGCCAGCGGCCGGTTTCGCGCCAGGTGTAGGAATAGCGCCGGTCGTCGGCTTCGCTGGCTGCCTCGGAACAGCGCCGCCTGAGGCCTTCGGCGCTGGCCCTGGCACAGCACCGGTGACCGGCTTTGCCCCCGGCTTCGCTGGCGGGGGCTTAACCGGAGCGCGCGGGCGCCCTGCCGCTGTAGCGGCAGCGCCGGTTGCCGCTCCTGCGGTGGCGGCGGCAGTAGCTGGCGCCGGGCGCGCAGCCTCCTCGCTGATCCGCTCAGCTGCCTCGGCGTCACGTTCGGGGGAGCGCCCGGCCCAGTCACGGAGCCGTTTGACTTCGCGCGCCTGCGCCGCATAGAGCGCAGCGAGCACGCCGAGGCCTACTACTGCGGCTAGGCCGGCGAGCGCACCGATGTGGTCGATCTCGCTAGAGATCGAGAGAGCAGCAGGAACAAGCGTCATCGAGGCTTGATCTTATGCGTTAGAGTCGCTGGACTGCTGATCGAGCGCCGCTGTAGCCGCATCTTGAGACCGATCGGCGTCTGTGAAGGCGGCAACTTTGGCCGCCAGCGCGGCAGCATCACCGCTCGCCGTCAACACTCCGATCTCATCAAACCAGGCAGCAATCTCGCCACTCTGGCGCGCTTTACGCGATGCGTGGACGATCTTCTCAGCCGGCGTTGGCTGCGGTCGCTCATGCGGGTTGAAGAGCTCCTCGTGGAGCTTCTCGCCCGGTCTGCGGCCGATTACCTCGATCGCGATGTCACTGTCAGGCTCTAGCCCCGAAAGCTCGATCATGTCGCGCGCAAGGCCGATGATCGAAACTGGCTCGCCCATCTCAAGCACGAAAATCTCGCCGCCGCTGCCAAGCGAACCGGAACGAATGATCAGCTGGACAGCCTCGGGAATCGTCATGAAGTAGCGCGTCATCCGCTCGTCGGTCACGGTCACAGGGCCACCGCGATCGATCTGGCGGCGGAAGATCGGCACGACTGAGCCGGAGGAGCCGAGCACGTTGCCAAATCGGACCGAGGCATAGTTGGTCTTTGGAAAGCGCGACCCCATCTCTTCGACGGCATACTCGGCGAGTGCCTTCGAAGCGCCCATCACGGTCGCCGGGGCGACCGCCTTGTCGGTCGAAACGAGCACAAAGTTGCGAACTTCAACCTCGCCGGCCAGCTCCGCGACAAGCCGCGTCGCGACGGCGTTGTTACGGATCGCCTCGACCGGGTTGCTCTCCATCAGCCCAACGTGCTTGTAGGCGGCGGCGTGGAAGACAAATGTTGGGCGGTGCTGCTCAAAAACCTCGCGCATCCGCTCAGCGTCCTTGCAGTCAGCCAGCACCGCCGTCAGCGACGAGGGGTGGACGTGGCGATCCTCCTCAAGTTCGCGCTGGATCGCGAAGAGATTGTCCTCAGCGTGATCAAGGATCACGAGCCGGCGCGGCGCAATTCGCGCAATCTGGCGGCAGAGCTCGGCGCCGATTGAGCCGCCAGCGCCGGTCACCAGCACAATCTCCTTCGAGAGGTAGCTGCCTACCCGGTCCAATTCCATCCGCACCGGCTCGCGGCCGAGAATGTCCTCAACCTGAACTTCACGGACTTGGCGGACGACATGGCCAGAGCCGGCCTGCAGCAGTTCGAAGACGGTCGGCAGTGTGCGGACGGGGATCCCGCGATCGCGGCCGGCGCGCACGACGCGGCCCCGCAAGGTTCCTGGCGCCGAAGGAATTGCAATCAGAATCTCGTCTGGCTCGGCCTCGTCGAGGATCCGCCCCAGCTGCTCGGTTCCGCCGAGCACCTTTACGCCATCGATCCGAAGCCCGGCCTTAAGCGGGTCGTCGTCAACGAAGCCGACCGGGTTAAGCGCCAGCGTCGGGTTGCGCAGAATCTCGCGCAGCGTCAGGCGGCCGCCGTCACCGGCGCCGATTATCAGCACGCGGCGAGCATTCTTATCGGCGCGAAAGCCGCGGATCGGCCGTTCACGGACGGTTCGGGCAACGAAGCGCACACCGCCGACGAAGAGCAGCATCAGCAGGAAGAAGAGCGCGAGCACGCCGGTTGGGACGAGCACGTTGATCTCGCCGCCGGCCGATTGGTAGCTGACCGGGTGAATCAGAGCGACCAGCCCAGCGAGCGCGACGGTCAGTAGCGCGACGGCCTGCAGCACGCCGAGATAATCGCCCTGAGTTGCGTAACGCCACTGGCGCTGCTCGGCTCGCAGCAGCAGGAAGATCACGAGTGTCAGGACAACGACCCAAGGAATCGTCTCCTCAAAGAGCCGCTCGTAGCGCGGCGGCGGGCCAGCCGCTTGGTCGAAACGGAGCTGGAAAGCGAGAAAATAAGCCAGCGCGGCAAGCACCCCGTCAACCAGCAGCTGGGCAACTGAGTGGCGATGGAGCGGGAAAACTGCCGAGCGGAGACGACTGCGCATCAGAGCGGCATTCTAGCTCTAATGCGCTCTCCCTTCAGCGCCGCGCAAGGATGCTCGCAGGCTTTCAGTGGGCGCTCAGCAGCAGCTCTACGAGCAGCTCTGGATCACGGCGCACGCGCGCGGCCTGCGTTGTTGCCCAGTCGGCGGCCGATCTGCGAGTGAGCACGACCGCGGCCGGGTCCTCAAGCCGCCCCATTCGGCGGTCGGCGATCAGCTTCTCGTCGACAGCGCCGATCTTTCCTTCGAAGCTCGTCAGCACCGGCGTGCCTAGCGCAACGGCCTCGCGATTCATCGTCCCACCAGCGCTGACGACGAGGTCAGCAAGCGCCACCAGAGATGGTCCATCGATCGCGATTTCAGGAATCACAAAGCCGCCGGCGGCAGCGAGTTCAGCACGCTGCTGCTCAGTCCGCGGCAGCACTACAACCTGACCCTGCTCGCGGAGACGAACCAAAACCTCGCTGAAGGTGTTGTTCTCAAAGCGGTGGTAGAGCGAGACGGACGGCGGCGTGCGAACGACGGCTAGTGGCTGTTCGCCGTCAAGGCCAAGCAGCTCGAGCACGGCGCGGTCGGGCTCAAAGTCGGCGAGGTAGTACTCCTCCTTTAGCCCGGGGTAACGACGGAGCTTGCCGCGCGCTCCATAACGGTCTAGCCGCTCCGGCGGGATTACGTCAGGCACGACGACGGCCTGAGCGAGGCGGCAATTGACGTTGTGCTGGACGGTTGCCCACTCGTAATCGAACATTGTTGCGGCCGGAACGCTGAGCATTCGCGCCGCAACGTTGACGTCGTTTGAGCCGTGGCCGATCGCCAGATCGAAGTTGCGCCCGCGGGCCCAGCCGCGCAGCGCCAGCGAACGGTCGACAAGGCCACGCGCCTTCGCCGCCAGCTTGCCGCCGCGGTGACGGCCGATCACGGTCGCGTCGATTCCGTGCAGTTCGCAGAGCGCAACCGTCTGCGCGAAGTCGCGCGCCGTCACCTCGACCTCGGCGCCACGCGCTCGCAGCCGCTCAATCACCGGCGCCAGCACGAGCACGTGCGGCGAATTTGTTAGATCGACCCAGGCGCGCATTAGCCGAGCGCGGCGCGGGTAGCGTCAACAACCTGCTCAATTTGCTGATCGCTGATCGTGGCGCTGATCGGAATAGCAAGGTGGCGCCGAGCTGCTTGGTCGGTTCCGGGCAGCGTTGCTTGTTGCGGACGCCAAGCACGCATTGATGGCTGTTCGTGAATCGGGCTGCGGTAATAGCCTCGCGCTTCAACCCCGCTGGCGCCAAGCTGCTCTGCAAGCTGATCGGGGTTGTCGGTCGCAACGACGTAGAGGTGCCAGGCCGGCGTCGCTCCCGCCGTCGCCTGCGGCAGCGTCACCAGTTCGCCCAGACCGAGTTCGCCGTAACGCTGGCCGGCGGCCGCGCGGTGATCGGCCCACTGTGAGAGCTGCGGCAGCATCACGCGCAAGACGGCCGCCTGAATCTCGTCGAGGCGCGAATTAAAGCCGACCTCTTCGTAATTCACGCGGTCGCGCGAGCCGTGGAAGCGCAGCATCCGCACGCGCTCGGCGAGCTCCTTGTCGGAGGTCGTGATCGCGCCACCGTCGCCGAAGGCGCCAAGGTTCTTCGACGGGTAGAAGGAGTGCGAAGCGATTGAGCCGAGCGCACCAGGCCTGCCATCCGGGCCGACCGAACCGGCAGCTTGCGCGCAGTCTTCAACGACCGGGAAGCCGAGCGCCTCGATTTCGGCGACCGGCGCAATGTTGCCGAAGAGATGGACAGCGACAACGGCCTTCGTGCGCGGCGTCACCACCGCTTTGACCTGCTCGGCCGTTGATATGTAGCTCACTGGATCGACGTCGCAGAAGACAGGCACGGCGCCGGTCGGCGGAATCGCTTCGGCGCTGGCGTAATAGCTGAATGATGGAACGATCACCTCGTCGCCGGGCCCGACGCCTAGCGCACGCAGAGCGATCGTGATCGCCTCGGTTCCATTCGCTACGCCGATTGCCTCAGCGGTGCCGACAAACTCTGCGAACTCCTGCTCGAAAGCCTCGACGTTGGGACCAAGGATGAACTGCCCGGCGGCGGAGACCTCGAGCAGCGCGGCGTCGATCTGCTCGCGCAGCGGATCGATCGCCGTCGTTGGATCAAAGAGCGGAACGTTCATTACGACCCCAACGCTACCCTCTCGACCGGTGCCGCTCCCCACGCTTCCCGTCCTCGCGGCGATCACTGACAAATTGGCTGACTGGGCGACCGGCGTCGTTGGCGCCCTCGGCTTGGCTGGGATCTTCGTGCTGATGACGCTGGAGAGCACGTGCATCCCGATTCCCTCCGAGCCGACGATGCTCTCCGCAGGCTTCAATCTTGAGAAGGGGACCTACTCCTTGCTCGCCGTCGGCAGCGTTGGTGTGGCCGCCAACGTGCTCGGTTCATGGATCGCCGACGGCTTTGGCCGCTTCGGCCAGCTGGATCTGATTGAACGGCGCGGCAAGTTGCTACCGACCCCGCCGGGCTCACTTGAGCAGTCGCTACCGCTGCGCCACGCGCTAGCGCTGGGGCTGATGCACGGCCCTGCAGAGCTGCTGCCAATCTCCTCCTCGGGTCACACGACGCTCGTTCCGTGGCTGCTCGGCTGGCCATACCCAAAGCTTGATCCAGCGCTACGCAAGAGTTTTGAGGTTGCGCTCCATGCCGGCACCGCAGTCGGGCTGCTGATTGCGCTCCGTAGCGAAGTAAGCGAGGCAGCCAGCTCGTTCGACCGCCGCCGCGCAATTCTGATCGCTGGTTCATTCATCCCCCCGGCGATCGTCGGTTACACGCTCGAGGGGCCGATCGAAAAGCGGCTCGGGACGCCGGCCTCAATCGCCGCTGGGCTGTTAGTTGGCTCGGCAGCGATGGCGCTCGCCGATCAGTTCGGGCCGCAGCAACGCGAGCGCGACGATGCTGGCCTGATCGACGCACTGCTGCTCGGGGCGGCGCAGGCCTCGGCGCTAATGCCAGGAACCTCACGTGGCGGAATGACGCTCAGCGCGATGCGCGCGCGGGGCTTCACCAGGCCTGCCGCCAGCGCCCTATCGAGGCACGTTGCCTTACCGGTGATCCTCGGCGCCAGCGCTTTGAAAGGCGCGCGGCTTGCGCAGCAGGGTCTGCCGCCGGGAGCCGGCTCGCGGCTTGCGCTCGGCGCCGTCGCGGCGGCCGCTTCGACGCTTCTTGCGGCGCGACTTGTGCCGGTCGAAAGAGTTGGCGCGCTGCTCCCTTACGCCGCCTACCGCAGCACGCTGGCGGCAATCACTCTGCGGCGCCTGCGAAGATCGCAAACATGAGCGACGCCTACGCCGCTGCCGGCGTAGATACCGACCAATCTGACCTCGCGGTTGACGCGCTGGTTGACGTCCTGCGCACAATCGATCTTGACCGTCCATCGCGCTCGATCGTCCGCTCAGGCCATTACGCCAGCGTGCTCAAAGTCAGCGATGAACTGGGACTGGCGATGTCAACCGACGGCGTCGGCTCAAAGCTCGTCCTCGCCGAGCAGGCCGATCGGCTTGAAACGGTCGGCATCGACTGCATCGCAATGAACGTCAACGACATCATCTGTGTCGGCGCGGAGCCGATCGCAATGCTCGACTATCTGGCCGTGGAACAGGCCGACCCGACTGCGCTGGCGCGGATCGGGGAAGGTCTAAAAGTCGGAGCTGAGCAGGCCGGGATCGAGATTCCAGGCGGCGAGGTTGCCGTCCTGCCCGAGCTGATTCGCGGCCACCCGTCACCGCACGGCTTCGACCTTTGCGGTACGGCGATCGGCACGGTAGCTCCTGACAAGATCATTCTTGGCGATGAGATCAGCCCAGGCGACGCACTGATCGGGCTTCCCTCCAGCGGCGCCCACTCGAATGGCTACACGCTGGCGCGCCGCGTGCTCGTCGAGAACGGCCCGGGGCTCGACGCGACGCCGCCGCAGCTCGGTGGCGAAACGATCGCTGACGCGCTGCTTGCGCCAACCGTGATCTACGTCAAAGCGGTGCTCGACCTGCTCGCGAGCGGGCTCGCCGTTCATGGCCTTGCGCACATCACCGGCGGCGGCCTGACAAACCTGCGCCGCCTTGCGCCCGGCCGCGTCGGCTACTCAATTGAGAACCCACTGCCAGTGCCGCCAGTACTTGAGCTAATCGGCGAGCTTGGCAAGGTGCCAGAGGACGAGATGTGGGAGGTCTTCAACATGGGCTGCGGCCTGATCGCCGTTGTCGCCGAAGCCGACGTCGAGGCCGCGACTGCGATCCTCGCCGCCCACCATCCCGGTGCAGCCTGCGTCGGAACTGTCACCAGCAGCGGCGACCAGACGCTCGGGCCTGGCGGAATCGTGGTGGGCGCGAGCTGAACACGCACCCGATGAGCCGCCGCGGAATCAACCAGGAATGCCCTCCCCGATCGCTCGCTGAGGCGCTGTGAGCTCGCCGGTTGGCACGGTCCTCGGCGGCCGTTATGAGATCGACGAGATGATCGGTCGCGGCGGCATGTCGACCGTCTACCGCGCCCATGACCTAACGCTGGAGCGCTGGGTAGCGGTCAAGATCATGCACCGCGAGGTCGCTCGCGAAAGCGAGCAGCTCGAGCGCTTCCGCCGCGAGGCCAAGTCGATCGCGAAGCTCTCGTCGCCTTACGTCGTTGGTGTGATCGACGCCGACGAGCAGGATCAAACTCCGTACATCGTGCTCGAATACGTCGACGGTCAGACGCTCAAGCAGCGGATCCGCGACTTCAAGCGGCTCGAGATCGCTGAGGCGGTGGCCTTTGCGATCGAGATCGCGCGCGGCCTCGAAGCGGCGCACGAGCGCCAGATCGTCCACCGCGACGTCAAGCCGCAGAACGTCCTGCTCGATGAGGACGGTGCGGCGCGCGTGACCGATTTCGGGATCGCTCGCCAGCTCAACGACGAGTCGCTAACGGCCGATGGCCGCGTGCTCGGCACAACCGACTACGTCAGCCCCGAACAGGCGCTCGGCCACGACGTAACGCCGCAGTCTGACCTCTATTCGCTCGGCGTTGTGCTGTTTGAGATGTTGACCGGAGACGTTCCCTTCCACGGAGAAAATCAGGTTGCGGTGGCGATGTGCCATGTTCGTGACGACCTCCCTGACGTTCAGCAGCTGCGGCCCGAAATTTCGACGGTGCTGGCAACGGTCGTCGACACGGCGACAGCGAAGGATCTCGGCACCCGCTACCGCGATGCACCCAGGATGATCGCTGATCTGGAAGAGGCGCTGACGGTCGAAACTGCTCGCAGCGGCCGCATCACCGGCGAGGCGACCGCCGTCTTTGACTCGCTTCCGCGCGAAACGCGTGAGCGCGTCTCCATGAAGATGTCCCACCCATGGCGCTGGCTCGCATTGATCGCGCTGGGAGCGGTGGTCGTCGTCGGCGCCTTCGCCTACGTCGCCAGCACGGCTCAGCGTGGCACCGGGACCGACAATGCCCGCGCCAGCGACGGGTTGACGGCGGTTTCGCTCAGCGCAACTGCGGCTCAGGCCTACGACCCAACCGGTGACAATACCGAGCACGACGACGAGGCTGCCTTCGCCGTCGACCGCAGCCCGTCGACGATCTGGTCAACCGAGGATTACCTGGGCGGCAATCTCGCAAAGCCTGGGCTCGGCCTCGCAATCGATGCCCGCCCTTCGCTTAAGGCACGGGCGATCGACATCGTTAGCCCAACCCTAGGCTGGTCGGGCAAGATCCTCGCCGCAAGCAGCAGCGAGCTGCCGGCCTCAATAGATGACCCAGATTGGGCCGAGGTTGGGCAGGTGCGGGGCGCGACGGCTCGAACGAGAGTCCGCCTGACGACCGATGGCAAGTCCTACCGTTGGTACCTAGTTTGGATTGAACGATTCGCCCCCGGCCAGAGCACGGTTGAAATCAGCGAAGTCTTCCTCTACCGCTAGAAGCGGTAGCCGCTCTGCTCGCGGTAACGTGCGAGCGCAATTTCCAGCAGGTGCCCGCAGAGCTCGGGGTACTCAATACCGCTCCCCTGCCAAAGCTGGGCGTAGACGCTGGTTGCCGTGAAGCCAGGCATCGTGTTCAGCTCATTGAGCAGTACGTCCTCACCGTCAACAAAGAAGTCGGCGCGCGCGAGGCCGCTGCAATCGGCCTCGCTGAAGGCCCGCAGCGCAAGCTCGCCGACGCGCGCGGCAGCACTCTGGGAGATCCGCGCCGGGACGATGAGTTCCATGCCACCCGGTGCGTACTTGGCCTCGTAGTCGTACCAACCACCAGGCGAGGCGCTGCGCAGGACAACGATCTCACCGGCCACGCTGACCTGCGCCTGCTCGGCGCTGCCAAGGACTGAGCATTCAACCTCGATGCCGGCGCAGGCCGCTTCGACGATCACGCGCGGGTCGTAAAGAAAGGCTTGCTCGAGGGCCGTAACCAGCTGATCGGGCTCAGCCACGCGAACGATCCCGACAGAGGAGCCAAGCCGCGCCGGCTTGACGAAGAGCGGCAGCCCAAGCGCCTGAATTTGGGCGCCGAACGAGGCTCGGTCGGCCTCATAACCCGAGCGAGTCAGGGCGACGAAGTCGACCTGCGCGATGCCAAGGTGATTAAACAGCTGCTTCAGCGCCAGCTTGTCGATGCAGACCGCCGAGGCGCGCACGCCGCTGCCGACATAAGCGATGTCGAGCATCTCGAGCAGGCCTTGAATCGTGCCGTCCTCACCGAACGGGCCGTGGAGAACCGGGAAGGCAACATCGGCGTCGAGCAGGCCGTGGCCGGGGCGCAGCTCAATCTCGTTCGATCCGCAAAACCAGCGGCCTTGCGCGTCAATTTCGATCTCGCGCAGTTCGTGGCCTGCACGTCGGACGCCGTCGGCAACGGCGGCACCGCTAATCAGCGAGATTTCGCGCTCCGACGAGCGCCCGCCTGAAATAACAGCGACGATCATCGGCTCCAGCTCCGCAAGCGAGCGCCACCGGCAGGCGGCGGCCTGTAGCGTCCAACGCCGATCGTCACAGTCGAACCGGTCGGCGCCGAACCGCCCGAAGGGTTCTGCGAGACGACGGTGCCGTCTTGGCTCTCCTGAGCAACGTCGACGCGATCGACGCTGACCGTGAAGCCGGCGCTTTGAATATCGGAAATTGCTGAGGCCTCATCCTCTCCAACGGTATTGGGCACCTTGGTCGTTGCTTGCTTCTTGGCGACGACGATCGCAACCGTTGCGCCCTTGGTGGCCTTAGTTCCGGCGCCAGGATCCTGCCTCAAAACGGTTCCTTCGGCCGAGCTCGATTCCTCCGTCGTCACGCTTACGCCAAAGCCAGCGCCGCGCAGCGTGGCGCGCGCGTCGTCGACGTTCTGGCCAACGACGGGAGGCACTTCAACAGTCTCTTTACCGCTGGAGACGACGAGCGTAACCGTTGAACCTCGGTCTACCGGCGTGCCCTCTGGTGGCAGCGTCTCAATGCTGTCGCCACTGGGCACGGTGTCGGACGATTGCTTGCGCGTTCGAACCGTGAAGCCGGCGTTGCGAAGTTTTCGCTGCGCTTGAGAGGAAGACAATCCGGCGACCGACGGCACGAAAACTGAGACCGGTCCGTCGGAGACCGTCAGCGTGATCGTCGAGCCCTTGTCGGCCTGTTCGCCACCGGGCGGATCTTGGCCGACGACCTGCCCCTTCGGCGAATCCGATTTCTTGACCACGCTGTCGGTTTTGAACCCGGCGCGCGCCAAGACCGACTGCGCCGTCGACTCCTCGCTGCCAACGACGCTCGGAACGGTCGCTTGGTCGGGCTTAAGCAGAAGCAGCAGCAGGACCAAGAGCGCAACAGCGACGACGGCGCCTCCAGCAAAAAGCCACCAGCGGCGGCTTGGCCCGTCGTCCTCATCGCCGCGGTTCGCGTAGCCGACGGTGGCGGCCCCTCCTGCGGCGCCCGCGGCCAGCGTGTGGCCGCTCATTCCAATCGCCGTCGATTCGCCAACCCCAGCCGGCGCAGCTATCGGCGGCGCTTGCGCAGGCATCGCTCCAGAGCGGGCCCGCTCCAACGCGTCAATGAACTCGTCGGCGGTAGCAAAGCGCTGCGCTGGATCTTTCGCCAATGCGCGCATAATCACGGCCTGAAGCTGCGGGCTGATCGCCGGATTGATCTGGCAAGGCGGGGTTGGAGCTTCACTGACGTGCTTGAGCGCGATTGTCACAGCGCTCTCGCCATCGAACGGCACCTGGCCGGTGACCATCTCGTAGAGGATCACGCCGATCGAATAGAGATCGGACTGCTCGCTAACGGAGTGGCCTTGCGCCTGCTCCGGCGAGAGGTATTGAGCGGTTCCCATGATCGAGCCGGTTTGCGTCATATCCGAGGCGCCGGCGCGGGCGATGCCGAAGTCGGTCACGGTCGCTAAGCCGTCGTCGTCAACAATCACGTTGTGCGGCTTGAAGTCACGGTGGATCACCTTGCGGCGGTGGGCAAAACGGGCGGCGCGCAGAATCTGCTCCGTCATCTCGATCGACCAGTCGGAATCAATCGCGCCGTACTCGTTGATGATCGCCTTCAGCGTTCGGCCTTGGAGGTACTCCATCACGATGTAGTAGGTGCCGTCCCACTGGCCGCGGTCGTAGACCGAGACGACGTGCTGGTGCTGGAGTCCGGCGGCGGCCGATGCTTCGCGTCTAAAGCGCTCGACAAACTCAGCGTCCTGAGCGAAGCGGCGGTAAAGCAGCTTGATCGCCACTTCACGATCGAGCTGAAGATCGGTCGCGCAGTAGACGTCGGCCATGCCGCCTGAGCCGAGCAGGTATTCAATGCGGTAGCGATCGTCGATCGTCGTTCCTGGCTCTACTTCCGTGCTCATCGAAGCAGCGACTCCATCACAGCTTTGGCGATCGGCGCAGCGTCGGTTCCACCGAAGCCGCCGACCGTCTTTTCGATCGTGACGGCGATCGCGACCTGCGGGTCGGAGGCGGGGGCGAAGGCAATAAACCAGGGCTGCGTGATGTTGTTGATCACGTCACGCTCAGCGGTTCCTGTCTTGCCGGCTACTTCGATTCCCGAAAGCGCGGCGGCCGTGCCGGTTCCCTCCTGGACGACGCGCTGCATCATCGCCGTCAGCTTCTCGGCGCTGGCAGCCGACATCACGCGTGAGAATCGCTGCGGCGTATTTTCGTATGCGGTGCGCCCTTCGGGATCGATCGTCCGAGTGGCAATCGCCGGCTGCATCAGGATCCCGCGGTTGGCGACGGCGCTGGCGACCATCGCCATCTGCAGCGGCGTCGCCAGCAGCTTGTCTTGCCCGATCGAAGCGCGACCGATGTCGACGCAGCTATCGGTCGGACTAACGACCTCACGATTTCCATCAGGCGAGCAATAGAGGCCGCTGGCGAGCCGCTCACTGGGCGGCAGATCGACCGGCACTGGGCTGCCAAAACCAAAACGCTCCATGTACCGACTGATTCGACGCTTGCCGACGCGCTCCCCCACCTGCGCCCAAACCGTGTTGACCGATTGCGTGAGCGCCGTCGTCAGATCGACCTCACCGAAGCTCTGACCGCCATCGTTGTTGAGCGGAACGCCGGAGATCTCAACTCCGTTGTCACCGTTGACGGTCGAGCTTGGTTCGTAGAGGCCACTGTCGATCGCGGCCGCGGCAGTCACAATTTTGAAGGTCGAGCCGGGCGGGTAGAGCCCCGCAGTTGTGCGATTCAGCAGCGGCGCACCAGGCGCGGAGTTGAGCCTCGCCGTCTGTTTTGCGCTGCGCAGAACGTTCGGGTCGTAGCTGGGAATCGAGGCCATCACCTTGACGCGGCCGCTGCGTGGGTCGAGCGCCACAACGGCGCCCGCCCTGCCGGCCAGCTGATCGATCGCGACCTGCTGCGCCTGCGGGTCGAGCGCGGTCTGGAGATCATTTCCTTGCTGGCGCTTGCCTTGAAGCTTGCGGAGCGTCCCTTCGAGCCCAGCCGTGCGCCCCGTCAGCTGGCCGTTGTAGAAGCGCTCGAGGCCTGCAGTGCCGGGGTTGAGGAAGGAGTAACCAACGGTCTGCGCAAAGAGCCCGTTCTCCGGGTAGTGGCGCGCGTATGTGCCATCGGAGCGGCGGATCGAACGCGCCAGCACGGTGCCACTGGCCGCTTCAATCGAGCCGCGCGCAATTCGCTGCTGTGCCAGCAGCTCGCGCTTATTTTGGGGGTTATCTTGGAGCGCGGCGCGGTCAATCACGGTCCAGCGCGTCGTGAAATAGGCGAGCAGCCCGAACAGCACCAGCAGCACTGCAAAGACGCGGATGATCGGCTTGTTCATCGCCGCGCCTCACGCCGCGCTCGGTCTGAGATCAGCAGCAGCAGCGCGAGGATCACAAAGTTGGCGACGATTGACGAGCCGCCATAAGAGACGAATGGCAGCGTCACGCCGGTCAGTGGAATCACCTTTGTAACGCCGCCGACGATCACAAAGACCTGCAGTGCAACGACCGTCGTCAGGCCGGTCGCCAGCAGCTTCGAGAACGAATCGCGGGCCAGAACGGCTACACGGAAGCCACGCTCAATCAGCAGCACGTAAACCAACAGCAGCGCAATTGAGCCGATCAGACCAAGCTCGTTGACGATCACGGCGTAGATTAGGTCGGTCTGTGCCGCAGGCAGAATCGGGCTGTCACCAACGCTGATTAGGGCTTGGCCGAAGCCCTGCCCCCAGAGGCCGCCGTCGGCCTGCGCGAAGAGCGATTGGGCGATCTGGTAGCTGCCGCCGATCTGCTCGTAGAGCCTTGGGTCGAACGGGTGTTGCCAGGCGCTGATGCGGTCACCGACGTGGCCAACGGTGGTCGCAAAGAACCAAGCGCCGACGCCGAAGAGGCCGAAACCGACAACCGGGAAGATCAGACGGTCGGTCGCAACGTAGAGCATCGCGAGAAAGCCACCAAAGAACATCAGCGATGAGCCCAGATCGCGGATGAAAACCAGCATCAGCATCGCCAGCCCCCAGACCAGCAGCAGCGGGCCGATGTGTTTTAGCCGCGGCAGCGTGATCCCGTATCGCTTTCGCGAAACCAGCAGCGCGCGCGTATCACGCAGGTAGCTGGCGAGGAAAATGATGATGCCGATCTTGGCGAATTCGGCCGGCTGGAACGAGACCGGGCCGAGGCTAATACTAAGGTAGGCGCCGTTGGCCTGCTGGCCAATCCCAGGAACGCGTGGCAGCAACAGCAGCGCAATGCTGGCGGCCGCAATCAAGTACCGATAGCGCTCCAGAAGTCGGTAGTCACGCAGCAGGATGATCGTTGCCGCGAAGGCGACTAGGCCGATCACAAACCACTGAGCTTGGTCGCGCGCAAGTGTTTCGTTGAGGCGGTAAATCATAACCAAGCCGATGCTCGCGAGGACGGCGATGATCGGCAGTAGGTAAGGGTCGGCGTCGGGCAAGCGCGCGCGGATGATTAGGTGGGCGGCGAAGCAGAGCCCGAGGAAGATCGCCCCGTAGGTCAGCGAAAGGTTGTTCAGCTGCGTGCGCTCCTGCAGAAAGACGGCGCCAAACCCAGCGACAATCAGCAGCGAGGCCGGAAGCAGGCCGAACAGTTCGCGGTTACGCGCGCTCACGGAGTGCTGCTCCCGAGCCGCCCCAGTTCAAGCTGGCGGACGAGATCGTCAGCGTCGCTGCGCGAGCGCAGGTTGTGCTCGGTAATTGTCGTGCGCTCGCTGACGGGAAGCTGCGAAAGGTTGATACCGGAGATGTAATCCTCGCGGTAGAGGTTGATCCCCAAGGGCAGTTCGTAGGGGACGCCTTGATAGACGCTGACGAAGCCCTCACGGTCGGCGCCGACGAAATAGACCGCCTGCGAGGCGAAGTAGATCCCCGAAAGCAGCAGCGCGGCGACGAAGAGCGCCAACACGGTGCCAATCCCTGGCTTCCAGCGACGGCGGCGCTTCGCGGTAGGTGCGCGCGGATCGCGTGGCATCCGCCGCTCGACGCTGGCCGCCGCGGCGCCACCAACGGGCGCCTTCGCAGCCGGTAGCTCAGCGACGTCAAGACCAACCTGCGTTGCCTCGATCTCACTTGCGGCGGCGGATCCGAGCACTTCGAGGCGCATCAGCACGACGGTAATGTTGTCGCGCCCGCCGGCCTCGTTGGCGGCCGCGATCAAGCCACGTGTGGTCGCCTTCAGCGGCTCGCCACGGGCGAGTATCGCGGCTATCTGCTCGTCGCTGATCATCGTCGAAAGACCGTCGCTGCAGAGCAGCAGCAGATCGCCGTCGCGCGCGCCGACCGTCTGCGCGTCAGGCTCTACTACCGACTCCGGCCCAAGCGCGCGCGTGATGATTGAGCGCTGCGGATGATCGAGCGCCTGCTCCTCGGTCAACTGACCTTGCCTGACCATCTCCTCAACCAGCGAGTGATCGTCAGTCAGGCGCTCGAGCGCACCGTCACGCCAGCGGTAACAGCGGCTATCACCAACGTGCACCAGCGTCACGTGTTTTTCACCAACGTAGGCGGCGGTGACAGTGGTTCCCATCCCTGCCCGCTGATCATCGGCCACCGAAAGCGCGTGGATCTGCGAGTTGGCCTGCCGAACGCTTTCGCTCAGCTGCTGCTCAACGCTCTCACCTTCGCCCAAGCCGCCGGAGAGCACCTCAATCGCCGTGGCTGAGGCAATCTCACCGGCCTGCGCACCTCCCATTCCATCGGCAACCGCGAAGAGCGGCGCGCGGGCCAGGAATGCGTCCTCGTTCGCGCGGCGCTGGCGGCCGGTGTCGGTCAGCTCGGCATGTTCGGCAACGCGCAGCATCAAGAATCAACGAACAAGAACTCACTGTCACCTATCCGCACGCGGTCGCCTTGGTGCAGTGGTTGAGGACCATTGACCGTCTCTTCATTGAGGAAGGTGCCGTTGGTTGAACCGAGATCCTCGAGCACCACGCGGCCGCCCTGCAGAACGAGCCGTGCGTGAGCCGAGGAGGCGTACGGATCATCGAGCCGAATCTCTGCCTGTTCGCCGCGGCCAAGAACGGCGCCTCCGGCAATCTCGTACTCCATTCCCGGCGTATGGCCGGGGGCGCGTTCAACGACGAGCCTTGGATCGCCCACCCCTGACGGGGCGGCGCCCGCGGTGACGGCGCTATGGATCCCAGTTGCGTCGGCCGGTGGTGAACCAGCGACACGCTGCTCATCGGGGCGACTCAGATCCCGCATCGTGCTGCGCACAACCCAGGCGACAAAGAGGAAGAGGACGAGCAGGAAGGCGCCCTGCAGCACGATCGCCGTCGGCTGCAGCATCAGCGAGCCTCAAAGCGGCCGCTGACCGGCCCCAGCTTGATCTGGTCACCATCGCTCAGTCGCAGCGAGCCGTTGACGCGGCCACCGTTGACGACGACGCCGTTTGTCGAACCGAGGTCCTCGACGATCCACCCCTCAACGTCGTCGCAAAGGATCTGCGCGTGTTGGCGCGAGACGTCAGGGCTCGCCAGCACTACGTCACAGGAGCTGCTGCGGCCGATCACTGACCCGCCCCGGGAGATCGTAAAGCGCGTCCCTTCGGCTTCGAAGATCGCCCTGGCCGGCATCGGCGCCAACGGTTCGCGCGCTTTGGCTGCAGGCGCCGGCGCCGGCGCTGCTGACGGCGGCGGCTCCTTAGCTGGGATCTGATCGAGCTGAACGACGCGAGTCTCAATCCCAAACTCACCAAGACCGAGCGCTGCATCGACGCCAAATTGAATTATCGGACGCGATACGAGCGTCAAACGCTCGGAGCGGGCGTGTTCAAGCAGGTGTCCGGCCAGTTCGTCGGCGACCTCATCCTCGACGCCGTCGTAACGGGCGCGATCTTCAGGCGAAAGCCAGATCACGTACTCGTTCGGGGCGTAGCTGCGTGAGAGCGAAACTTTGACGTTCTGATCCATCTCACGCGTAAGCCGACGTGAGATCTCAACCGGGCCAACCTCGGTGCGGAAGACGCGACCGAATGTGCCTTCGACGAGGCCACTCAGTCGCTGCTCAAGGTTACGTAGAACGCTCATAGTTTGGGGGCCATCACGGTGCGCGCTGAAAGCCGATCATACGGTCTTTCCTGCTCGTGCGACCATGCTACGGACTGGACCTGCCGCTGCGCGTCAGAGTCTATTTTTCAGCGGTTTTCGCGGACCGCTGCCGCGGCCAGCGCAACCAGCGCGGCCAGCGCACTGCCCGCTACCAAGACGCCGCTCGGCGGCGTTGCCAACGGCCAGTTCAGCGCGCCTGCAAGCAGAACGCTGGCCGCCGTCAGCGCCGCGGCCCAAAGCATGGCCGTTGCGAGCTGAACTCCGGCAAGGCGAGTGGCCATTATCGACGGCAGCATCCACGCCGCTGCAGCCCAGACCAGCGCAACCAAGGGAACGCCGTGGCCGACGATCGAGATCACGACTTCGCCAGCGGCTGCGGCTGAGCCGGCCCAGTTTTCGGGCAGCGCAGCATCACCAAAAAGCAGCCTGCTCTGGGCGACCGGTTCTGCAAGTGCCAACCACCAGAAGCCAAGCCCGCCAAGCGCGGCGCGTTCCTTGGCGCTAGCCCTGAAGCCGGCGAAAGCTGGAGAGGCGAGCGCCAAGCTGACGAGCGCCAGCAACGGCGCGAGAAACGGCAGCAGCCAGATTGTCGGATCGCGCGGCAGCAGCAGCACTGTTGGCACCAGCGCCGCCCACAGCAGCACCGCCCAGCCAGGCAATCCAGCAGCTACGAAGAAGGCGCTGAGCACGGCAGCAACGAGCAGCGCGCCAATCCGTGGCAGCAGTGCCACAGCCAGTACGGCACAGAGCGTGACCCACAACAGCGGCAGTTGCGGCGCCTTCGCAATCGGCGCGAGCGCCAGCATCGAAGCAACCACCAGCGCCGCCGCCGCGGCCGCGGCGATCAGCCGCTGCGGAACTGAAACCGAGCGATCGAACGCAGCCTGCTCAGGCCATTCGAGTGGCCCGTCCTGCTCGTAACCCTCAATCAAGCTGGTGTCGACGGCGCCAGCCGTCGTGTCGGTCTGCGGAAGGCCGTCGATCAACCCCTCGCGCAGCTCCGCCAAGCTGCCTCGGTTAAGCTCCTCCGGCTGCACCGCCCAGTCGATCGCATCGCAGATCTGTTCCGGCAGCTCTGGCCGAAGCTGGCTCAGCGGTGGCAGCGTCGTCCCGACCCTGCGCGCCGTCGCCGCTGCGCCAGCGGCGCGGATTGGGTTGATGCCGCTGAAGGCCTCGTAGAGAACCAGTGCCATCGAGTAAAGGTCGCTCTGGCCGCTGACCGGGTTGCCGTCGGCCTGCTCGGGAGCCATGTAGGCGAGCGTGCCAACGACGTCGCCTGTGCGCGTCAGGGCATCGTCGCCAGCGATCAGCGCAATTCCGAAATCGGTCAGCTTGACAATCCCAGCCTCCCCATCGGGACGATCGGGAATGATGATGTTGGCTGGCTTGATGTCACGATGGATCACGCCGCGCGCGTGCGCGTGGCTGAGCGCGTCGCAGAGCGCGACGCCGATCCGACCAACGTCACGGTCCGAAAGCTCGCCCGCGACGAGCCGCTCACGCAGCGTCTTGCCGCGGACCATCTCAGAGACGAGATAGACAGCTTCAGCGTCACGGCCGGCTTCGTGGAGGGCAACTATTCCGGCGTGATTGAGCCGCGCAGCGGCGATCGCCTCACGCTCAGCTCGCGCCGCCATCTCCGAATCATGGGCCTCGATCCGTTTCACCGCTACAACGCGGTCGAGCCGCTCGTCCAATGCCAACCAGACGACGCCAAAGGCGCCGGCCCCGAGGCGGCGCATCAGCCGATATCGCTCGAGCACAACGGTCGCCGTACCCTCGCTCTGCGGCGGCGAATCAAGCTGAACGAGAGTTCTATCGACGGTACCCACTAGCTCCTACATTCTGCGTTATTGGCGCGCTGCCTGCCGCAGTAGCGCAGCGGCCGATTTGCGAGCAAACTTGCATCGCGGCCAAGTTTCGGGTTTCGTCGTCATACTTCGCACCAGCGGCTTACGTTTGCAGCGCCTTCCTAGTGTCTTTCTTCGACAACGACCCAACTCAAGTCAGTTCCGTCCCTCGGCGCCCAGCCGAGCCGCGCCGTCCTGCTTCGCCTTCAGGCGACACCCCTCCGGGTGACCGGCAGACGATGCGCATGCGCCAGGCGATCGCGATCGGTGTCGGCGTAATCCTGCTGCTGATAATCATCTTTGGCGTCAAGGGCTGCCTCGACACCGCCAGCGAAAGCGCGCTGAAGGATTACAACCGCAATGTCGCGGCGATTGTCGCCAACTCCGACAAACAGGTGGCGGCGCCATTCTTCGAACTGCTCAGCGGTGGCACGGCCGGGGCAGCGGCCGGCGACCTGCAGGTACAGATCAACCAGATCCGCCTCGCTGCCGAGGAAGACGGCAAGCGAGCCGACGAACTTGACGTGCCAAGTGAGATGCGTGACGCGCAGCAGAACCTCGTCCTGGCGCTAAACCTGAGATCCGGCGCGCTGACGAAGGTCGCCGAGCTGCTGCCGAAGGCGCAGGGGAACGGGCAGGCGGCAGAGACCGCGACGAACGAGATCGCCGGTCAGATGCAGGCCTTCTTAGCTTCCGACGTCGTTTATTCACAGCGCACCGCACCACTGATCAAGCAAGCGCTGGACGAAGCCGGGATCACCGGTCAGACGATTGAGCCGAGCCAATCGTTGCCCAGCTACACCTGGCTGGCACCAAAGACGATCGCAGCGGCTATCGGCGGGCAGGCAGGGCCCGGAACGGCTGGCGGCGCGGTCGCTCCTGGCCTCCACGGTCACGCGATCAACGGCACGACGATCGCTGGAACTGAGCTTCAGCCTTCACCAGCAGCCAACAAGGTTTCAGCAGCACCGCCGGTAGCGGTCACCGTCAAGCTGCTCAACGGCGGCGAGAGTAACGAGGCGAACGTCACCGTGACGGTCACGCTCACCGCTCCGGGTGCCAAGCCGGTAACCGCGAAGAAGGTCATAAACCAGACGACCGCCGGTTCTGAGATTGATGTAGCGATCGCGCTGCCCTCGGTGCCTGCCAGTGGCACCGCAGCCACGTTGACGGTCAAGGTTGACCCCGTCCCGGGCGAGACCGGCACCGACAACAACGAAGCGACCTACACAGTTCTCTTTGCCGGCGGTTGATAGCCCCCCTCGGGTCTATCCTCTGGGCAGCATGAACGCCCTAGACAGCAGCGCGGGACAAATCGCCGTCATTGCGCTCGTCATTGCGGCGCTCGCCTTGTTCGCCGTGATCGTTGCGCTGCGCAAACTGCGCAGCTTACGGCGCGATCAGAGGCTCGTGATCGGCGAGAGCGAGCGCGACATCACCGCTCACGCGGCAGACCTCGAGCGTCAATTTGTCGCACTCCACGACCACCTGATCGACATAGCGACGCGGCTGGATGGCCGGGTCGCCAGCGCTGAGAAACGGCTCGACGGCGCGATCAGCCACCGCGCCGTCATCCGCTACGACGCCTACAACGAGCTCTCCGGCCACCAGTCGGTTTCAATTGCTCTGCTCGACGCCGCTCGTTCAGGGGTCGTTATCTCCTCGATCCAGCACCGTGATCAGACGCGCTTCTATGTTCGCCAAGTTGAGCGAGGAAAGGGCACAGTCGAACTCTCGCCAGAGGAGCAGCAGGCGGTCGATGGAGCAATTGCCGGCGAACTGCTCGACCTCGCTGAGAGCGGTTGATGCGCGTCGGTTATCTTGGCCCGGCCGGAACCTTCAGCGAGCAAGCGATGCGCGAATCGCCCCAGCTCACTGGCCTGACCGATCCGCAGATCATTCCCTTGGCAACCGTCCACGATGTTGTCAGCGCGGTTCAAGACGGAGTTGTTGACCGTGCGATCGCGCCGATTGAGAACTCGGTTGAAGGCGGCGTCAACGAGGTAATCGACGCGCTCGTCCACGACGCCCCCGACGTCTCAGTGATTGGCGAGTACGTGCTTGAGGTCAACCCCTGCCTGATTGCCCGCGAAGGCACCGCTTTGAGCGAGGTAACAACGGTGATTTCGCACCCACAGTCGCTCGCCCAGTGCGCCTCATTTCTGCGCCGCGAACTCCCCGGCGCCAAGCTCCAGCCAAGTAATTCAACGGCTGCCGCCGCCGCAGAGGTGCTTTCCAGCGAGCAGCCACTGGCGGCGCTCGCCAGCCCGGCAGCGGCGGCACAGGGCGGCGCCGCTGTGCTGGCCGATTCGGTAGCCGACCATGACCTGCTGGCGACCCGTTTCATCTGGCTCTCACGCCAACCGGCTGAGGCTCCAACGTCGCAGCAAGGCGGCAAGAGTTCGATCCTCTTCTCCGGCAGCGGCGATGGCGCGCCCGGATGGCTGCTCGACTGTCTCTCGGAGTTCGCGAGCCGCTCGGTCAACCTGACGCGGATCGAATCACGGCCGGCGCGGCTTGAGCTGGGCCAGTACATCTTCTTGATCGACATCGACGGCCGAGTCGACGAGCCCGGGCCGGCGGCCGAAGCTCTCGCTGGGCTAGCCGCCCACTGCCAACGGGTTCGCGTTCTCGGCAGCTACCCGATCTAGCAGCCGCGCCAGTTGGCCCAATCGCGCTAGCGGCGATGCGCCAACCGCAGGCGACACGGTTAGACTCGCGGGCGAGCGAGATGAAGACGCTAACTGCATCTGCCCCCCTCGAGTTGGCGCCGCCTATCGCGCGCGACAGGCCGCTGCGCGATGTTGGCCGCGTTCTCGTTCTAAATGCGACCTACGAACCAATAAACGTCTGCACGGTCCGCCGCGCTGCGGTGCTGCTTCTCAAAGAGAAGGCCGACATGGTCGAGCGCAGCGACGGCGAGCTTCGCTCCGAGCACCGAGTACTGCAGCGGCCGGTCGTGATCAAGCTGCGCCTTTACGCCAAGGTGCCGCGCGATAGTTCAAAGCGCAAGATTACGCGGCGCGCCGTTTTCGCGCGTGATGGCTGGGCCTGCCAGTACTGCGGTACGCGCTCCAACCTGACCGTCGACCATGTGATCCCTCGCTCCAAGGGAGGGCTTTCGACTTGGGAGAACATCGTCTCCTCCTGCGCTCCTTGCAACAGACGCAAGGCTGACCGACTTCCAACCCAGATCAACATGCACCCGCGCAAGCCGCCGCGCGTTCCGGGTGCGCACGTTTTCATTACCGTCGCAGCGCAGAGGATCCCCGCCGCGTGGCTTCAGTGGTTACCTGCTGAAGCGGCCTGATAATTGTCCCTAAGTCCTGCTAGCTTTGGCGCTACCAGAGAAAGGGGGTGGTCCAAATCGATAGACCAATGTTTTTCGGGACCCTGGAGGTGACCGGCCGCTAGCGCGGTTGGCTGGAACCGCTAAGCGGAAATCCAATCCGGGACACCGTTGGCCGATCCGCCGGAGCTGGTCCCCCCGGCCGCCCGCCAAAGTGGCGAGTGAATTCCGATCGGCCAATTCAAATTCAGTCAGCTGTCGGGAAGGGCGTCGGGTCTTAGATCCGGCGCCCTTCTCCTTTGCGGCGAGCTACTCATCCTCTTCGTCGGCCGCCTCAACCTCGTCCTCCTCTTCTTCAGCGACATCTTCTTCCGGCTCGAGTTCTGCTTCGCTGATCTCGGCCTCTTCGCCGATCTCTTCGGTCGTCGCCTCCAGCTCGTCGCCGTTGAGCTCCGCTTCGCCAGCGCTGCCTTCGGCGTCCTCTACGACCATCGCAACGGCGCTGACGACGTCACCGTCACGCACGTTCATTGTTTTGACTCCTTGTGCGCTGCGGCCGTAGCGGTTGATGCCGCTGGCTGCGGTTCGCTGCACCATCCCCTCGCGTGAGATGAAGATCAGGTCCTGATGCTCGCGCACGACCAGCGCTCCGGCGAGCCCGCCTTTCGCTTCGGTCAGCGCGATTGTCTTGACGCCCTTGGCGCCACGCTTGGTCTTGCGGTATTCGCGCACCTGTGTACGCTTGCCGTAGCCGTTGTCGGTGATTACGAGTAGATCCATGTCGTCGCGGGCGATGTCCATCGCGATCACTTCGCTCTTGTCGCCAACGTCCATCCCCTTGACGCCGCTGGTACTGCGACCCATCGATCGGGCGTCCGATTCAGCGAAGCGGACGGTCAGGCCGGCCCGTGAGGTGATCAGCACCTCGTCATCCTTGTCAACGCCACGGACGACGATCAGCTCATCGTCGTCGCGGATCTTAATCGCGATGATGCCGTCGGCCTTGATCGGCGTGTTGTACTGCTGCAGCTCGGTCTTCTTGACGGTCCCCTTCCTGGTTGCGAAGACGAGGTACTGCGTCTCTGTGAAGTCGCGCGTCGCGAGCACCGATTCGATCCGCTCACCTTCACGCAGCGGCAGCACATTCACCAGCGCGCGGCCTTTCGCCGTGCGCGAGGCCTCAGGCAGCTCATAAACCTTCGAGCGATAAACCTTGCCACGGTTGGAGAAGAAGAGCAAGAAGTCATGCGAGGAGCAGACGAAGAGGTGCTCAATGAAGTCGCCATCCTTCATATCCATCCCAGTCACGCCGCGGCCGCCGCGCTGCTGCTGGCGGTAGGTACCAAGCGGCAGCGACTTGATATAGCCGCTCTGCGTGATCGTGATCACCATCTGCTGGTCGGCGATCAGATCCTCAATATCGATCTCATCCTCGCTTTGGGAGATCAGCGTGCGGCGCTCGTCGGCGAAGCGTTCGCTGATTTCACCCAGCTCTTCCTTAATCAGATCGAGCACCGCCTGCTCGCTGCCAAGCAGTTCACGCAGCTCACGGATCCGTTCCATTACGTCGTCGTACTCGCTCTTGATCGCGTCCGACTCGAGCGCCGTCAACTGCGCGAGGCGAAGCTCAAGGATCGCACTGGCCTGAATTGCCGAAAGCTTAAAGTCCTTGACCAGCTTCTCGCGCGCAACGTCGCGATCGGAGGCGGCGCGGATCAGCTTGATCACCGCGTCAAGGTTGTCGAGCGCAATCAGCAGGCCCAGCAGGATGTGAGCGCGCGCCTCCTTGATCCCGAGCTCGTGTTTGGCGCGGCGGACGACGACCTGGCGCTGATGAGCAACATAGGCGGTCAAGACTTCGCGCAGCGACAGCGTCCGCGGCACGCCGTCAACGAGCGCGACGGCGTTGACACCGAAGGTCGACTGCATCGAGGTGTGCTTGTAAAGCTGGTTTAGAACGACCTTCGGAATTACGTCGCGCTTGAGTTCAATCACGAGCCGCATTCCGTTGCGGTCCGACTCGTCGCGCAGATCGGTGATGTCGGGAATCTTCTTCTCGTGGACGAGCGCCGCGATCTTCTGGATCAGGCCGCCCTCGCCGCCCTTCTTGACCATGTAAGGCAGCTCGGTGACGACGATTGCTTCTTTTCCCTGCGTCAGCGGCTCAATGTGCGCCTTGGCCTGTACGCGGACGCGGCCACGGCCCGTTTCGAAAGCGTCACGGATCCCCTGGACGCCGAGGATCGTTCCACCGGTCGGAAAATCGGGGCCCTTGATGTGCCTCATTAGCCCGTCAAGCGAGATGTCGGGATCGTCGATCAGCGCGATCGTCGCCG
>SYIT01000085.1 GCA_005798685.1 Actinomycetota bacterium
GAGGCGTCGTCGCTGGCGAGGAAGGCGATCGCCGCGGCGACCTCCTCCGGCTGGCCGGCGCGGCCCATCGCCGTCTTCGAAATCATTCCTTGCTGTAGCCGCTCGCCGATCTCACCGAGCATCGTTGAGGCTGCTTGGAAGAGCGGCGTGTCAACGGGGCCAGGAGCAACGGCGTTGCTGCGCACGTTGTAGCGCGCCGACTCCAGCGCGATCGCCTTCGTAAATCCGATCACGCCAGCCTTGGCGGTCGAGTAAACGACCGAGCCGGGAGAGCCTGTGCGGCCGGCCTCGCTGGCGACATTGACGATCACTCCGCCTTTGCGCTCGTGCATCGCGGGCAGAACGGCGTGAGTGCAGTTGAAGACGCCTTTCACGTTTACGGCCAGCAGGAAGTCCCAAAGCTCCTCGTCGGTGTGGAGGAAAAAGGCGAAGCGGTCGGTTCCTGCATTGTTGACAAGGATGTCGATCTGCCCGTGCTCGGCGGCGAGCGCCTCAAAGCCGCTGTGAACGGCCGCGAAGTCGGTCACGTCGAGCTCAGTTGCGACGCCGCTGATCTCGCCTGCGAGCGCGCGGGCGGTATCAATCTGCAGGTCGGCGACGACGACCGTTGCCCCTTCGGCTGCCAGCCTTCGACAAGTTGCAGCGCCGATTCCGCTCGCGCCACCGGTGACAACGGCCAACCTCTTCTCAAGTCTCATTCACAGAAACCTATACTCCGCGCCGATGCCCTTGCCTTCCTCCGTTTCAATCATCGGCGCCAGCGGTGCCCTCGGCCAAGGCCTAGCGCTGCGCTGGGCTCAAGCCGGCGTGCCGCTCGTGCTCGGCTCGCGCGAAGCGCAGCGCGCCGCTGAAGCTGCGGCCACGGTCGCAGCCGCCGTTCCCGGCGCCGCAGTGGAAGGCGTCGACAACGTTGCCGCAGCGGCGGTATCGCCGGTGGTCGTCCTCTCAGTGCCATTCAGCGCTCAGGCCAAGACCTTGAGGCAGATCGCCGAGTCGCTAAAGCCCGGCCAGCTGGTGATTGACGCCAGCGTGCCGCTGGCCGCGCAGGTCGGCGGCAAACCGACGCAGATGCTTGGCGTCTGGCAGGGATCGGCCGCCCAGCAGGCCGCCTCACTTCTGCCCGAGGGCGTTGGGATCGTCAGCGCTCTGCACACCGTCAGCGCCGCGATCCTCACTGACCCGGATCACAAGTTTGACGAAGACGTGCTCGTCTGCGGCGATGGCCAGGACCAGAAGGCGGTCGCCTCTGAGCTGATCGAAGCGATCACAGGGCTCCGCGCGGTCGACGCCGGACGGCTTGAGAATTCGCGCATCACCGAGTCGCTGACGGCGCTGATGATCGGCATCAACATCCGCAACAAGGCTCACGCCGGCATTCGCATCACCGGGCTGTGAGCCGCAGCCCGGTAGTCGTACTGGCCGGCGGCACCGGCGGCGCCAAGCTGGCTCGCGGGCTGCTTGACCACGTTGGCGAGGACCTCGTCGTCATCGCCAACACCGGCGACGACGTTGAGATCTACGGCGTGCCGGTCTCCCCTGACCCTGACCTAATCAGCTTCACGCTCGCCGACCTGATCGACTCGCGTGGCTGGGGCATCAAGGGCGACACCTTCCACGCGATGGACGGGCTGCGCCGCCACGGCACCAGCGTTTGGTTCAACCTTGGCGACCGCGACATCGCTTGGTGCGCTGAGCGCCGGCGGCTGCTCCGGCGCGGCAGCTCCCCGACCCGCGCGATGGCACTACTGACCAACGCGCTCGGCATTAAGGCACGCGTACTGCCGATGAGCAACCAGCCCGTCCACACCCAGGTGCTGGCGCGTGGCAGCTGGCATGGCCTGCAGCAGTTCTTGATCGCCGAGCAAGGGAAGGGGCCTGTTGACGGCGTTCGGCTGGTGGGAATTGAAGAGGCAAGGCCGAGCGCCGAGGTGCTAGAAGCGATTGCCAGCGCGCGCGCGATCATCATCGGCCCATCGAACCCGGTGATCTCAATCGGCCCGATCCTTGAGCTCAGTGGTCTCTACGAAGCGCTGCTCGACGCACCGGCGCCGCTGCTGGCCGTCTCGCCGATCGTTGGCGGCGAAGTGCTGAAGGGCCCGACGGCGGAGTTCATGAAGCACGCCGGGTTGAGCCTCGACGCGGCCGGTATCGCCGCCGCCTACGAGGGCCTAATCGACGGGCTGATGGCAGATGAGGCGGTGGCGATTGAGGGATTGAGGGTGACCGTCGCATCGACTTTGATGGACTCCCCCGAGGCGCGCCAGATCGTTGCCCGCAACGCACTCGCAGCCGTCAACGCGCTATCTCTGTAACTATGAGCCTCGTTGCCGTATTGCCGGTCAAGCGCTTCTCTTCCGCCAAGGCGCGGCTCGCCAGTGGCGGACTCTCATCGGCGCAGCGACTCGCGCTGGCAACCGGAATGCTCAGCGACGTGCTCGCCGCTTTGCGCCGCTGCGATCTGGTTGACGACATCGTTGTTGTGACTAGCGAGCCGGGCGCCGAGGCTTTGGCGCGTGGCGCAGGGGCCCAGGTTCTGGCCGATGATCCCAGCGAAGGCCACAGTGAAGCCGCTCAGCGTGGAATCGACTGGGCGGTCGCCGATGGCGCCTTCCACACGCTGCTGATTGCCAGCGACGTTCCAGCCGCCGACCCGGCGGAGATCGATTCATTGATCGAGTCGCTCGCCGACGATGAGGTCGTGATCGTCCCTGATCGCCACGGCCGCGGCACCAACGCGCTGATCCTCACCCCCGCCGGGGTTATCAGCCCATCCTTTGGCGAAGGGAGCTGTCAGCGCCACCAACAGATCGCCGCCGATGCAGGAGCGAGCGCACGGATTGAGACCAGCTTTGGAATTGGGCTTGACGTTGACACGGCCGAAGATCTTGACGCCTTGAGCGAAGTACTTGAATCCGCTGACCACAGCGTCGCACCGTTCACGCGCTCGGTGATTGGGCGGCTCGGCGCGCGGTGAGCCGAATTGAACTGCTCGCCGTCGAAGGGCTTCCGGAGATCAGCCCCGGCGATGATCTAGCAGCGCTGATCGGCGCCTTTTGCCCTGAAGCTCTGGGCGCCGAAGATCTTCTCGTCGTCGCCCACAAAGTCGTCTCCAAGGCCGAAGGGGCGCTCGCTGAGCTCGCGGAAGTGGAACCGTCGCCGCGGGCGATCGAGATCGCCGCTCGTCAAGGCCGCGACGCGCGACAAGTCGAAGTGATTCTTCAGCAGAGCGCTGAGATCATTCGCGACAGCGGCGAGCTGCTGATCTGCCGCACCCACCACGGCTTGATCTGCGCCAACGCTGGCGTCGACTCCTCCAACGCCGGCGCCGACGGGCGCCTCGTGCTGCTGCCGCGCGACCCTGACGCCAGCGCACGAGCGCTGCGTGCTGCGCTCCCCGGCCACCCGGCGGTGATGATCACGGACTCGTTTGGCCGCGCCTGGCGGCTCGGGCAGCTCGACGTGGCGATCGGACTGGCAGGCCTAACGCCGCTTGAGGATTGGCGCGGCCGCAAGGACAGCGAAGGTCGCCCGCTCAGCGCGACGCTTATCGCCGTTGCCGACCAAGCGGCAGCGGCCGCCGATCTCGCGCGCTCAAAAGACGGCTCCTGCCCGGCGGTGATCATTCGCGGCCTCGGGCGCCTGATCAGCGCCGAGGACGGCCCAGGCGCGGCCGCGCTGCTCCGGCCGCCTGAAGAAGACCGTTTCCTTTAGCCGTCGAGCGAATCTACGCGCCCGCGCCGCGCGCCGCCTGGTGTTTCGACCTCAACCTCATCCCTAGGCGCTGCGCCGAGCAGCGCCTGCGCCACCGGCGATTCGCTCGAGAGCTTGCCTTCAGCCGGTTTGGCTTCGGTTGGCCCGACGATTGTGAAGCTCTGCTTCTTGCCTGACTCCAAATCAGTCACCGTCACCGGCATTCCAAAGGCGACGACCTTGGCATCGCCGTCGGCCTCGACGACGACGGCGCTGCGCAACCGTTCGCGCAGGCGCAGGATCTTAGTCTCCATGTGCGACTGGTCGTCCTTGGCGATGTGGTATTCGGCGTTCTCTTTTAGGTCGCCCTCTTCGCGCGCTGCCTGAATCCGCTTTGAGAGCGCAGCCCGCTTCGGGCCTTCGAGCTCTGCGAGCTCTGCCTCCAGGGCCTTCAGCCCCTCCGGCGTAATCGCCTGCTGGTCGTCGCTAAGTTCGGTCACGCCGTCACCGCTTCGGTCGCTGCTGCCAGTGGGTATTCACGCTTCACGCCATAGAGCGTGTCACGTTCGAAGGCCGGACGAGCGGCGCGGTGGGCGGCGGCAATCAAGTCCGCCGGCTCAAGCCGCACACCGTGGTAGCTACCGGCAAGGCGGCTGATGTTCTCCTCCATCAACGTGCCGCCGAGATCATTGACGCCCCAGCGCAGCGCTTCAGTCGCCGTCTCAATCCCCATCTTGACCCAGCTTGCCTGCAGGTTTGGGATCGTCCTCCCGAGCGCAAGGCGGAAGACGGCGGTGTGCTTAAGGTTTTCCTCGCGGCTGATCTCCTCGATTCCATGTGTGCGCCCGAGCAGCGTGTGGAAGGGAATAAACGAGAGCGGCACGAACTCGGTGATCCCCCCGGTGCGCTGCTGCAGCTCACGGACCACGCGCATGTGCTCGGCCAGCTCCCATGGCTCCTCAATGTGGCCGAACATCACGGTGCTCGTTGAGTAGAGGCCAGCCCGGTGGCTTGCTTCGATGACCTCCACCCAGCGCGCCACCGGCAGCTTGTTTGGGCTGATCCGCTGGCGCACGCCGTCGTCGAGAATCTCAGCGGCCGTGCCAGGCGTTGAACCGAGGCCGGCGTCGGCGAGCTGGGCAAAAACCTCATCCACAGGCAGCCCTGAGATGTCACACATGTGCGCGATCTCCATCGGGCTGTAGGCGTGGAGGTGGAGCTGCGGCGCGGTCGCCTTCGCCAGCCGCAGCCAGCCGAGATAATCGTCGAGCTGCCAGTCGGGGTGGATTCCCGACTGGATGCAAAGCTCGCTGGCGCCAAACTCGGTCGCTTCACCAATCCGCCGCACGAACTCCTCTTCGCCGAGCGCGTAGGCCTCAGGCGAGCGGCGGCTCTGGCCGAAGCCGCAGAAGCCGCAGCCAACCGTGCAGACGTTCGAGATATTGATGTTGCGGTTTACGACGAAGCTGACCTGCTCGCCAGCGAGCTCTGCGCGCAGCTCGTCGGCGGCAACGCGGATCTGCTCAATCGCTTCCAGCCGCGTCTCGCCAAAGAGCGCCGTCAGCTCCGGCGCGCTCAGCGCTTCGCCGGCTCGCCCCTTCTCAATCGCTGGACCGACTGGGTCAGAGTTGATCGCGAACGGAGCTTCACCTCGGCCGGAGCCGCCACGTGGAATGAAGCTCCAGTATTTGGCGCGGATCGCGTCAAGTACAGCTGGCGCCGTCCACTCCGTGCCGATGTACTTCGAGTAGACGCAGAGCCGTTCGGTCAGCGCAACGCCATCCTCGAGCAGCCGCTCGCGAACCTGGTGGGGCGACGGGAACGGCTGCTCGGGCGAGATGTGATCACCGTTGGCGGAGAGGCCGCCGAGGTCTGTAGCGCCGGCAGCAACTAGCCGCGGCCAGTGCTCGGAGAGGTTTGGTGGAATCTGCACGCCAACGCCGGGAACGTTCTCACGCGCATAAGCGATTAGCTGCTCGAGCTGCTCGATTGAAACCCCTGTCGCCCACTTCGGTAGCTCAGCGCCGCTTGGCTCGCCGACCCCGGTCTCCCAAAACCGCGCGGCGGCAGCGTCGGCCAGCTCGCCAACGTCCTCGCCATAGTAGGAGTCGTGCGGCACGAAGTTCTGGATGATCAGCTCTTGAATGTGGCCGTGGCGCGTGTTCAGCCTGGCCAGTGCGTCAAGCGCCGCAAAGCGATCCTCCTGCGATTCGCCAATCCCGACAAGAATTCCGCTCGTGAACGGGATCCTCAGCTCACCGGCCCACTCGATCAGCTCCAGCCGCCGCGCCGGTGACTTCGTTGGCGAGCCTTGGTGGGCGATCAGGTCGTCGCGGGTTGATTCGAGCATCAAACCTTGAGAAGCGGTCACTGCGCGCAGCCGCTCTAGGTCTTCGCGCGCAACGACGCCGATGTTGGTGTGCGGCAGAAGCCCGCGCTCCAATGCCCGCTCGCAGGCCCACACAACATAGGCCGTGAAATCTTCGTGGCCGAGCTCCTCGAGCTGCGCGGCGACGCCGTCGACGGCCTCGGGCCGCTCTCCAGTAAGAATCAAAAGCTCCTTCGAGTTGCGCCGCACTGCCTGCTCAATCAAGCGGTCCACTTCATCGGGAGTGTGCAGATGCGGCTGGTGCGTCTTGAAGGCGCAGTACTTGCAGTAACACTGGCAGCTGCGCGAGAGCGAAAGCGTGAAGTTGCGGGAGAAAGTGACGCGGCGGCGCATTGCTCGCCCAGTCTATGCGCCCGCGAGCAGCTTCGCGGCTAGCTCGGCGCCCTCGCGGTTGATCCGCGAGCGTGGAACAACGAGATCAAACCCAGCTTCCGTGGCAGCCGCTTTGACCTCCGGCTCGACGTGGCTGTAGAAGCCGATCGTGCGGAGCGAGCCGAGCTCACCGGCCGCCCTCATCTGTGCGACCAGCGCGATCCCACCAAAGTCGGCATCGGTGAGATCAACGACCAGCAGATCGACGTTGGCGGCGGCCGCGCGGGCAGCGTCGGTGCTGGCGATCAGCTCGCAATCGAAGCCGCCCGCAGTCAGCGCCGCTTCCAGCTTCGAACCAAAGAGCAGGTCGGGGACTGCCGCCACCACCTTCGCCATACCTACTGGTTGTGGATCCGGCGGAAATCTTCGCGCACGCTCTCCGGCCGCCCCCAGGCGTCGAATACCGGCGCGCGCCCGGAGCGGACGCTGCGGACGACGAACTCGCCGTCGATTCCAGCCTCGTCGAGGACCAGCAGCGAGCGGTGAACGGCCTGCGGCGCCGCGGCGTGGCCAAAGCGGTGTGCGCAGAGCAGCTTCCAGTGCCAATCGTTGTGCGAGTAAGGCTGGGCGTTGCAGACGACGAGGAAGGTCGCCGCCTCGACGTAGCGCGACTCGTCGAAGATCCGCAGATCAAGATCGAGATCCGACCAGTCGTCGGGGAGCGAGTCGATTACCTCTTGGAATGAAGCGGCCAATGCCATTGCGCCTTGCAGCTTACCCGGCCAAGGTGGCCGCGCGTTAGCCGATCACAATTTGGACAACCAGGAAGAGGTTCAAGGAGATGATCAGCGCCGCGACGACCGCGGCGGCAAGTGTTGTGATCGGCTTATTGACGAGCGCGCCCATCACCTCAGCTCGCCGCGTCAGCAGCACTAGCGGCACAAGCGCGAATGGGATTCCAAACGACAGCACGACCTGACTGATCACTAGAGCGTCGGTTGGGTTCACTCCAATTCCAAGCACGATCAGCGCTGGCGCCATCGTGATGGCGCGCCGCAGCGTCAGCGGGATTGTGCGGTTGATGAAGCCCTGCATTACGACCTGGCCGGCGTAGGTGCCGACGCTTGAGCTAGCGAAACCGGAGGCCAGCAGCGCAAGCGCGAAGGCCAGCGCCGCGTCGCCGCCGATCAGCTGATCAAAGCCGCTGTAGGCGCCTTCGATTGTGTCGGTTCCAGCTAAGTCGCCGCCGAAGAAAAGTGATGCGGCTACAAGCAGCATCAGCAGGTTGACGACGCCAGCCACACCCATCGCCAACGTTACGTCGATCCGCTGGAAGCGCAGCAGCTTGCGGCGCTCATCGTCGTCGCGCGGCTTGATCCGCCCCTGCGTTAGCGCCGAGTGGAGGTAGATCACGTGCGGCATCACCGTCGCGCCGAGGATTCCTGTTGCCAGAAGGACGCTCTCTGCCCCATCGAACGAGGGAACAAGGCCGGCCGCTGCGGCGCCGGTGTCGAAACCAATCTGCAGCGTGTTGTAGAGAAAGCCGAGCAGGATGATCAGCAGGAAGAAGACGAGCGCTACTTCGAAGCGCCGGTAGCCGCGCTGCTGCAAGGAGAGGATGCCGAAAGAAGCGGCGGCAGTGATTATTCCAGCCGGCAGCAGCGGCACGCCGAACAGCAGGTTCAGCGCCAGCGCGGCGCCAACGAACTCGGCTAGGTCAGTTGCCATCGCGACGATCTCCGCCTGTACCCAAAGCCCACGCGTAACCGGGCGGCGGAAGTGCTCGCGGCAGAGCTCGGGAAGATTCTTGCCGGTCGCAATGCCGATCTTGGCCGAAAGGTTCTGAATCAGCATTGCCATCAGGTTGGCGCTGACCAGCACCCAAACCAGCATGTACCCGTAGGTTGAGCCCGCCGTGATGTTGGTGGCGAAGTTGCCTGGGTCGATGTAGGCGATGCAGGCGACGAAGGCGGGGCCCATAACAGCAAGCACGGTTCTGGCGCGGCCGCGGCCGCTGAGCCGCTCAAGGTCGCTCAGCTCGCTTTGGACTGCCGCCTGAGGATCGGCTCCGGCCGGGACGGGCTCGCCGGCGCCCGCCTCTTCGCGCAGAACTTTGTTCACCGCTCAACCTCAACCCGCATCGCCCGCGCTAAAGCGATCCCGAGCGGGTGCTCTGAGCCGGCGAAACTGACGATCAGCGGCCCTTCGAACGGTTCGCGGCAAACCAACTCCAGCGGCTCCCCAGGCGCTAGCCCAAGGCCGCTGAGGTAGCGCAGCATTTCGGGGTCGGAGTCGGAGACGCGCACGAACAGGCCGCGCGCTCCAATCTCAAGCTGATCGAGCGCGATCGTCGATCCTTCATCAACGGTCAGGTCGACGGCAGGAATCGGGTCGCCGTGCGGGTCATGGGTTGGGTCGCCAAGCCGCTCAGCGATCAGCGCCTCAAGCTCCTCTGAGATGTGGTGTTCAAGCACCTCTGCTTCGTCGTGAACTCTGTCCCACGGCACGCCAAGCTCGGCCAGCAGCAGCTCCAACAAGCGGTGATGACGAATCACTTCAAGCGCAACGGCGCGGCCGGCATCGGTCAGCTCAAAGCCTTTGTAGGGCTCGTGTTCAACTAGGCCAATTTCACCGAGCCTGCGGACCATCCCTGAGGCCGAGGCAGCACTCACCTCAAGCCGCTCCGCCAGAGCCGTCGTCGTGACCGGCCCGTCGGCTCTCCTTCGCAGCGTGTAAATCGCTTTTGCGTAGTCCTCAACCGCTGGGCTGTGGCGCTCCTCAGTCCGCTCCATCGGCTGATTATGGCAAGCCTAACTTTTATTATCAACCGTGCTAACTCGCTTGTCCCCGAGCGGCTACTCCTATCCTTGACCGCTGATGACCCTCACCCCACCGAGCTCCGCTGAAGTTGGTGCCCTTCGAAGCGGAGCGGCGCTAGTTGACCGCTCCGACCGCGGCCGCCTCGCGCTCAGCGGCCCACAGTCCAAAGAGGCACTCAGCGCCGTCGTCACAAACGAGATTGAGGCGCTAACCCCCGGGACTGGCTGCCTTGCAGCCTGCTGCACTGCCAAAGGCAGGATGCTCGGCGACCTGCGTGTGCTCGCAACCGACGATGAGCTGCTGCTCATCGTCGAGCGCTGCGCGCTCCAAGCGATCTTCGACGCGATCCGCCACGGCCTCGTTGGCTACGACGCGGAGCTTCACAAGCGGACGCTCCAGACAAATCTCTTCTCGCTGCTCGGGCCGCAGTCGCGAGCGATCGCCGGCGCCGGCTCGCTTGGCGAGAGCGAAGACGACAATGTCGCAGCCGAGCTCGCTGGCCGCCCGGTGCGGCTAATCGCCACCAACGTCGGCGTTGACGTTCTCTGCGCCGGCGACTACGGCGAGCAAGTTCAGGCCGCGCTGCTGGCCTCCGGCGCGACGGCCGCCGGCGAGCCGCTGGCTGAGCTGGCGCGGATCGAGAGCGGCCGCCCGCGCTACGGCGTCGACCTCGACGAGACCGTGATCCCCGAGGAGGGCGGCCTCAACGATCGCGCCGTCAGTTTCACGAAGGGCTGTTATGTCGGCCAGGAAACAATCGCCCGGCTTCATTACCGCGGTCGCCCGAACCGCCGCCTCTGCTCGCTGAAGTTGAGCGGCGAGGCTGAGATTGGAGCCGCGCTGAGCACAAGCGAGCGTGAGGTGGGAGTGTTGACCAGCCTCGCAATTTCGCCCGAGCAAGGGCCGATCGGCCTCGCACTGATTCGCCGCGAAGCGGAGGATGGTTCAACGCTAAAAGTCGGCGATGGGCCCATTGAAGCGACACTTTTTCCCGCTCCGAGCGCCTAATGATTGCTTTTCGTCGCAACCCGCCGAAGCTCGGGGTACAGTGATCTGATCATCAACCTGGAGGAGGGTGACTGACGTGACGGCGACCGCTCCGCAACCAAAGATATCGCCCGACCCACGCGTGCAGGCGGCTTGGGAGAACTACCGCGAGGATCTCCGCGGCCTTGACGGCAGCGACTATGAGCGCGCCGAGGCGGAAGCTTGGGAGCGCCTCCAAGCCGAGCTTTTCACGCTGACCGATGAAGCGGCCAGCGAACACTCCAGCATCGGCCTCTAGCCGTCCGATAGAGTCAGCTTCAGCGCTGCCGACCGCCGCAGCCAGAGGAATTGATGCTGAGAGCGACACGCAAAACTAGCCTTGCCTTGCTGCCCCTCGCGGCGCTGGCATTCACGAGCTGCGGCGCCCAGGAGCGCACTGCCAACGAGCTGCGGCCGCCGATGCCAATTCAACTTAACGCCTCCGTGATGCCGAAGAGAATCTCAATCTCGCCAAACCGGATTGGCGGCGGTCCGGTAGTGCTGATCGTCAGCAACCTGACCGCCAGCGACCAACGCGTCACCTTCGGCGCCAACTCCCCTTCCGGCACATCCGATCTGCGGATCGACAGCCAGAGCGCGACGATCGAGCCGAACGACACGGCCTCGATGAAGGCCAACGTGACCGACGGCACCTACTCACTGTCGGTTGAAGGAGACTCGATCCCCGCCTCAATTATCAGCGTCGCAGGCGAGCGGCCGTCGGCCCAGAACGACCTAATGCTTCCCTGAACCAGCGAGTCCCCACACCCGATGCAGGTTCGGTCCGATGAACCAGCAGAGGTAGCCGAGCCAGAGCTCGCCGGTCAGAAGAACCAGTGGGATTGAAATCAGGAAGCCGCCGATAACGGAGGCGTCGTCGACGCGCTTCTCGGTCAGCTCCGCGCCGCTCTCCTTAACAGCCAAAAACCCGGCTCGCCTTGAGTACTCGGCGAGGACGGCCGAGACCAGGATCGAGAGCGCAATCGCAGCCGCATAGAAGGCAAATGCGGCCGAGTTTTGGAAGTCGCCCAGTATCTGAGTTGGATAAGGAATAAAGGCGATCGTCGCGAGGTAGACGAGGTTGATCGCGAGAAACGGGCCATCGACCGCCTTCAGCGAGCCGCAAAATTTGTGGTGACGCACCCAAAAACTGCCGACCACGGCGAAGCTGATCAGGTATGAGATCATCTCTTGCTCGCGGCTCTTAAGCGCCGTCCAAAGCTCGCTGCTGGAGCTGCCCGACGCGATCTCCGGCACGCTGATGCTCAGCACCAGCAGCGTTAGCGCGAAGGCAAAGATTCCATCGCTCAGGGCGATCGTGCGGTCAAGGTCGAAGGCCTTTGTTCGCTCGCTGCCGGTATTTGTCTCGCTCTCCACCGCGCTGAAGTATCGGGTTCGCCTCGGACTGCTAACGGCGACAAGTCCGATTCGCCGCGCGAGCCGTATTATTGGCGACATGGCCATTGACCTCTCAGCAATTACAAACGTCACCAGCGAACCCGGTGAGCTGCCCGACAAAATGACCGCTTGGGTAATCCGCGAGGAGCGCGAGGGCGAGCCGATCGACGCCTTCCAGCTCGAAGAAGTTGACACGCCCGAACCGGCCGCGTTCGAGGTCGTCGTCCGCGTGATGGCGGCAGGCGTCAACTTCAACAACGTTTGGGCCGCGCTGGGCAAGCCTGTCTCGGTCTTCAAGTCCGGCGACCACCCTGAGTTCGGCCACCACATCGGCGGCTCCGACGCTTCCGGAATAGTTTGGAAGGTTGGCCCCGGCGTAACGCGCTGGAAGCCCGGCGACGAGGTTGTCGTTCACTGCAACCAGGCCTCGTACGAGGACGTCGAAGTTCACGGCCTCGATCCGATGGCGGCGCCATCGCAGAAGATTTGGGGCTACGAAACAACTTGGGGCTCGTTCGCCCAGTTCACGAAGGTGCAGGCTCAACAGCTGCTGCCTAAGCCGGCCGCACTTTCGTGGGAGGAAGCGGCCAGCTACGGCCTCACCTACTTCACCGCCTACCGCATGCTGCTCGACCGCGCAAAGCTGCAGTCCGGCCATCGCGTTCTGATCTGGGGCGCCGCAGGTGGCCTCGGCGTTTTCGCAACCCAGCTCGTCAAAGCAGCAGGAGGCCAGAGCGTTGGCGTTGTCTCGTCAGAAGGCAAGGGCGAGCTAATTAAGCAGCTCGGCGCAACCGACTACATCGACCGGCGCGAGTTCGCCGGGATGATGCGCACCGGCAACGAAACCCCTGCCGAGGAGAAGGAGCGATTCGCTGTAAGTCGCGCTTTCGCCAAGCGCGTCAAGGAGATTCTTGGCGGCGCTCCCGACATCGTCTTCGAACACGTTGGAATGGCGACCTTCCCAACCTCCGTCTACACCGTCAAGCCCTTCGGCAAGGTGATTATTTGTGGCGCGACTTCAGGCTTCACGCTCGACTTCGACGTCCGTTACCTCTGGATGCGACAGAAGGAGATCATCGGATCGCACTTCGCCAACGCCTGGGAGTGCACGAAGGCCAACCAGCTGATCGACGACGGCTTGATCAAGCCCGTGCTTTGGAAGACAATGGGATTTGAGGACGTTGCCCAAGCCCACCAGCTGATGCATGAGAACAAGCACGCAGGTAAGATCGCTGTACTCGTCGGGGCTGAAGAGGAGAATCTTGGTCGTAGCGGTGAAACCCCAGCCGAGCCGCCGGCAATTCGAGCAGAGGTAGGTGCGTGATGGCCAGTGTTGTTGACATTCCTTGGTACGCGACCGGTTTTCGCGGCGACAAGCTGGAGGCCGCCCTTCGCGACGTAGCCCCAACCGCGCTGCGCTACGGCGCCACCGCTTGGGCTGTGCACCGCAGCCGCGATGACCGCTACAAGTTCACGCAGATCGCCCACTTCGAAGAGAAGCTCGACTTCGAGCGCTGGTGGTCGGGCCCGGAGATGACAGAGTTCCGCGCGATCACCTCTGGCTGGTACCAGGTGCCGGTCTTCTATGCCTGGAACGACCTCGTAGGTGAAGGGCGCGTCAGCCCCGAGCCTCCGCACCGCAATGGTGGGTCAAATGGGGATGATCCCAACGGCAACGGCCATGCCCCCGACCCCGGCAACGGCAACGCGCTTGAAAGTGTCGCCCAGAATTAGTTGAGGCTAGCCCTGCTCGAGCGGGGCCATCGTCAGGCCCGCGTCACGCAGCTGCTCCCAGTAGAGCTCGGCCGCCTCTTCGTGGCCGCTCCAGACGATCGCGAGCCCGCGATTGTGGATTTCGTCGGCCAGCGTGTAGCCGCCATCTAGCGTCACACCGGGCAAAGTGCGCGAGAGCGCCCCGGCAACGCCGTCGAAGGTGTTGTGGTCGTCGTTGCGCACAATCACTCGCCACTGGCCTCCAACTGCGGAGCCCGGGCCCTGCGTACGAGGTAGTTCAACTGTCTGTGACATCGTCAAAAAGCCTAGCTGTTGATTACTCTTCGCGCTGCACTAGCGCTCGCTTCAGCCCTGCGTAGCCGTCCTCAGAGCGCATTACTGCGAAGTATCCAGCGGCCGTCTCTGCGTCAGCGGTCTCAGTCAGCCATTCGCGCTGCAGCGCGGCGTAGGACTCTGCGTCGGGCGCCTGCCGCGCCCACAGCTCTGCCCTCGTTAGGTCCTCGCGCAGCGCAGCGAGCTGTTCGTCAACATCTTCGTAGACGCCAAAGTGGGTTACCGCCAGGCGCTCAGGCGAGATGCTCGCAATCAGTTCGATCGACCGCTCCCAGCCCTCTAGGTCAATCTCCGGCGGCGGCGTTGGCGCCAGCACCAGCCCACCGAACCGCCGCACCCCTGCAACGTCGCCACTGAAGAGCGTCCCACTCGGCTGGTGCAGGTAGGCGATGTGGTTGCCGCAGTGGCCGGGTGTGTAGTGCGCCTTCCAATCACCGATCTCTTCGCCACCCACGAGAACCCGAACGCGCTCTGCGGGCACCGGCACAATCTCGCCCCAGAGCCGCTCCATCTCGTCGCCGTAGATCCTCGTCGCGCTGGCGATCAGGCGCCCGGGATCAATCACGTGCGGCGCGCCGCGTTCATGAACCCAAACCGTGGTTTCGGGCCACAGCTCGATCAGCGCGCCAGTCGCAGCAGCGTGGTCAAGGTGGATGTGCGTGAGCAGGATTGCTCGCGGCGCCTCGCCACCGAGCGCGTCGATCACGCGCTGGCTGCTTACCTGCGGGCCAGGATCGATTATTACGTCGCCTTGCCGGTAACAGCAGATCGACTCTTCGCGGCCCAGATGTTGCAGATCGATCGCTTCAAGCTCAGACAAGGCCTCGCAGCATACAATCGCCTGATGGATCCCCGCCTGTCAGAGCCAGATCGCCCGTGGATGATCCGCACCTACGCTGGGCACTCAACGGCCGAGAAGTCGAACGAGCTTTACCGCTCGAACCTTGAGAAGGGCCAGACCGGCCTTTCGATCGCCTTCGACCTGCCAACGCAGACCGGCTACGACCTCGATGACCCAATCGCTCGCGGCGAGGTCGGCAAGGTCGGCGTGCCTGTCGCCCACCGCGGCGACATGGAAGCGCTGCTGAGCGGGATTCCGCTCGACAAGATGAACACCTCGATGACGATTAACGCCACTGCCGCCTGGCTGTTGGCGCTCTATATCGCCGTCGCCGAGGAGCAGGGCGCCTCGCAGGCCGAGCTAACAGGCACGACTCAGAACGACATCATCAAGGAGTTCCTCGCCCGCGGCACCTACGCCGTCCCGCCGGCGCCGTCGATGCGGCTGATCGCCGACATGATCGCCTACACCGTTGAGCACGTTCCCCAGTGGAACCCAATCAACATCTGCAGCTACCACCTGCAGGAGGCTGGCGCCACGCCGGTGCAAGAGATCGCCTTTGCGATGAGCAACGCGATCGCCGTGCTCGACGCCACAGCTGAGCGCGTCGCGCCGGAGCGGATCGGTGACGTCTTTGGCCGCATTTCGTTCTTCGTTAACGCCGGTATGCGCTTCATTGAGGAGCACGCAAAGCTGCGCGCAATGACGATCCTTTGGGAGGAGATCGGCCGCGAGCGCTACGGCGTAACCGACGAGCGCAAGCTACGGCTGCGCTACGGCGTGCAGGTCAACTCGCTTGGTCTAACCGAATCGCAGCCTGAGAACAACGTTCCTCGGATCGTGCTCGAGATGCTTTCAGTCACGCTTGGCCGCGACGCCCGCGCGCGTGCGATTCAGCTTCCGGCCTGGAACGAGGCGCTCGGCC
>SYIT01000086.1 GCA_005798685.1 Actinomycetota bacterium
CGTCCATCGCCGGCAGATCATCGTGGATCAGTGAGTAGCTGTGAACCATCTCTAATGCGGCTGCGAGCGGGAGCACGCTATCGGGATCGTCGCCGAGCGCCGCAGCGGTCGCTAGCGCAAGTACGGGGCGAATTCGCTTCCCCCCCGCCAAGAGCGAATAGAGCATCGCCTCGTCAAGCCCTTCTGTTGCCGGCCCGTCGCTGAAGCGCAGCTGCTGCAAATACTCGTCGACCTGAGCGCGCAGGTCGTCGGGGTAGCTCACCGGCGCCTCACAGCAGCGTGTCCTGGCCCGGCGGTGGCTCGGCGGGCGTCTCTTTCGCCAAGCGATCGAGCTCGCTCGAAGCCTGCCCGGCAAGCGCTGCGCAGTCCTCGACCAGCGACGCCGCTGCGTCGGTTGTCAGGTCGCCTCCGCGCAGTTGCTGGGCGGCTTGGTTGAGGCGCTCAACGAGTTCATCGATTGCAGTTGTGTCTAGATCAGTCATCGCTTGGCGCAGTCTCCCCGATTTCGGCCATCGCCGCATTGAGGATGCCGTTGACGAAGCCCGGTGACTGCGCACCGCAGTACTCCTTGGCAACTTCAACGGCCTGATCTATCGCCCCCTCCGGCGGGATCGGCGTCTCCGCTGGGACCGCGCCGGGGTAGAGCATCTCGACTAGCGCGACGCGCATGATGCAGCGCTCAAGCATCGCGATTCGCTCGACGCGCCAATCGATTGCGTAGCGGCCGATGATCTCGTCGAGCTGCTCGCGCATGTCGTCGGCGACGTGCACGAGCGAGCGCGTCAGCGGGCTGGCGCCGCGCTCGAGCAGATCACTGACCGGCGCGCCAGCAATTTCGGCCTCGTAGAGGACGAAGGCTGCGTCGCGGCGCTGCTCACTGCGATGTGACACAGACGGCGCGGCTCTCAAGCGCGCGACATGTAGTCGCCGCTATCGGTCTGAACCTTGATTTTGTCGCCGATGTTGACGAACAGTGGAACTTGGATGATCGCTCCGGTCTCAAGCGTTGCCGGCTTATTGCCCCCGCCCGATGCGGTGTCGCCGCGCAGCCCCGGCTCGGTCTCGGTGACTTCCAACTCGACCGATGCGGGCAGCTGCAAGGCACTCGGCTCGGAATCGATGAAAAGCATATCTATGTCGTCGTTGGGCTTTGTCCAGCGCAATTCGTCCTCAACCAGCGCTAGCGGCAGGGCAATCTGCTCGAACGACTCAGAGTCCATGAAGTGCGCTTCAGTGCCGTCCGAATAGAGGAAACTCATACGCCGCGCCTCGGAGCGAACAGAGCGGAACTTCTCTCCGGCGCGGAAAGTCTTGTCGATCACGTTGCCGTCCGAGGTGCGGCGCAGCTTCGTGCGCACGAAGGCAGGGCCCTTGCCCGGCTTGACGTGCTGAAAGTCGACGACCTTAAAGACGGTGCCGTCAACCTCGATGTGATTGCCGTTCTTAAGCTGATTTGTGGAGATCATCTAAGCGGCGAGGTTAGCGCGGGGCGCAGCCGCGTGGTACACAGGCTCGCGCCGTTTGCTGCCGTAATCTGCGCCGGTGGCATTGCTTACCGTTTTCCTGCTGGCCTGCGTAACTGCGCTGGCGACCGGCCTTGGCGCACTCCCCGTCGCCTGGCTTGGCCCTGCGCGCACCGAGCGCTGGCGTCCGCTGCTGTGGGGGATTGCGGCGGGAGTGATGACGGCAGCATCGGTCGGACTGATCGTCGAGCCGATCGACAAGGGTCAGTGGGTGCCGCTGATCTTTGGCAGCTTGATCGGCGTGGCTTTTCTGCTGATCGGACAGCAGATGATGGCCGGCCGAGAGATGCATGTCGGGAAGTTGAGCGGGGTCCACGTGCGCCGCTCGGCGCTCGTCTTTGTCGTGCTTTTCGTCCACAGCCTTCCGGAAGGGTTCGCGCTCGGCTCGTCCTGGTCGGCAGACAGTACGCTCGGCGTCTTCGTCTTCATTGCGATCGCGCTGCAGAATGTGCCAGAGGGCACGGCGAGCGCTATCCCAATGGCTCAGGCTGGGTTCGGTGGCTCGCAGCAATTCTGGGCCGCCGTCGGCACGAGTGTTCCACAGCCGATCGGCGCCGTGATCGCATTCCTGATGGTTGAGCAAATAACTGCGCTGCTGCCATGGTCGCTTGGCTTTGCCGCCGGGGCGATGTTGGCTCTGGTCGTCCTCGAGCTGCTGCCAGATGCGATCGGCCCACGCGAAAACCGGCCGCTCGCGGCGGCCGGGATCGGCGGTTCAATCTTGGTTATGGCCGCAATGGCCGTGTTGCTGGGCGTCTAGTAGGGCGCGCCGACTGCATTTGCCCAGTCCTTATCGACGTGCAGCTCGCCGTTGCTGTCGGTGCCGAGGACGACGACTGTCGCCGGGTTTCGGTTGCCGTTCGCCGCGTCGATCGTGACAGAGCCGGTGACGCCCTTCCAGTCCTTGGTCGAGTTGAGGCACTTGGTCAGTGCCGTCGAACCCGCGACCTGCGCTGTTGTTGAGTTATCAGCGTTCGGCGTGTTGTCAAAGCCACCGGCGCTCTCGACGCAATCCGCAAGCAAGTTGACAGAGTCGTAGACATATGAGCTCCAAGTGCCTGGGCCCTCGCCGTATTCCTTCTCGTAAGCGGCATCGAACGAGCCGCCGGTCGGGAAGTCACCTGGTGAGGGAACACCGACGACCGGGCAGTTCTGCGCTGCTGCCTTACCAGCCGTGGTGACGAAGCCGGGGTCAGCCGAGGCGTAGTCGGCTACGCACTTGACCGTTGACGAGCTGGCGTTCATCTCCTTTGCGATCAGTCCACCTTCCGGGAAATAGACGACCGAGTAGATCGCGTCAGGGTTGGTTGCCTCAAGCTTCTTGACCGTGCTGGTGTAGTTCGATGCGCCCGGCTTGACAGCCTCATAGGCCGTGATCTTGACGCCGGCTTTTTCGAGCGAGGACTTCATTTGAGCGCCAACCGTCGCGGTGTAGCCCGGCGTCGGGTCGTAAGCAATTGCTGCCGACTTGACGTCAAGCCAATCGGTTAGCGCCGTCGTGGCGACCGGCGCGATCTGGTAGTCCATCGGCTGAAGCGTGTAGCCCATTCCGTTGGTCGCGCTGTCGGAGGTCAGCCGAACAGGCGTTAGCCCCGCCGCTTCGTAGAGTGGCAGCGTCTTGATGCCAACGCCCGAGTTGTAAGGGCCGACGACGCCGTCAAGCCCTTGCTTGATTGCCGCGTTCGCCGCCGTCACGCCGGTAGGTGGGTCGGCAGCATCGTCGATCGGGATTATCTGAATCTGCTTGCCAAGGAGGCCGCCTTTGGCATTGAGTTTGTCGGCCGCGAGCTTGGCGCCGTTCAGCATTCCCGCGCCGGTGACCTTCTGATCGCCCGAGAGCGGGCCTTCCATTCCGATCCGCACAGTGCTGCTGGCGGTAGTGGTTGTCGAGGTGCTGTCAGAACTGCTCGAGCTTCCGCAGGCGACCAGCAGGGCTGACGCGGGGAGTCCAAGCGCGAGAGAAACGATTGTTTTCATCACCCTGTTTTTCATCGCTCAGATATATCAAATGCAGTGGTCTACGCTGGCTCCCCGCGTGACCGCCCCCGATTGTCATAGGATCGCTCAGAACGACACGCCTAAAAAGGAGCTTTGCTCGATGGAAACTGCGCGCTACGGAACAATCGTGGACCGCCTCATCCCACATTCGCAAACGCGCAGCAACGAGGTGCTCCGTGACCTCGCACTGGTGGTCGGTGGCACCGCGCTGGTAGCCGGCCTGGCACAGATCTCGATCCCTTGGTACCCAGTTCCATTCACCGGCCAGACGCTCGCCGTCCTGCTCGTCGGTGGCGTTCTCGGATCCAAGAAGGGCGCGCTGGCGTTGGCTCTTTATTTCGTCATCGGAGCGCTCGGTGCGCCAATCTTCAGCGACCAATCGGCAGGCTGGGATGTAATCACCGGGGCAACCGGCGGCTACATCATTGGCTTCACCGTCGCCGCCGCCGCAGTTGGCTGGCTCACTGAGCGGGGCGCAGACCGCAGCGTCGTGGCAATGATTGGAGCGCTTCTACTCGGCAACCTCCTGATCTATGCGTTCGGCGTGCCGTGGCTGGCGAGTTGGGACCCAGCCGGCGACGGCGTCGCATTCGGTTGGACGCAGGCTTACCAGACCGGCGTTCAGCCATTCATTCTCGGTGACCTCGTGAAGCTGGCCTTCGCTGCGGCGCTACTACCAGGCGGTTGGGCTCTACTGCAGAAGACCGGTGTCGGCAAGAAGAACGAGCAAGACGGCCCGAAGGCCGGCCTGCTCTAAAGGCCGCCTGCACCGATCCCCCTAGCTGACTGGGCCGGCGATGAGTAAAAAACTGAGTTACATATCGGCAACCGAGGCAATTCGGATGTTCAAGGCGCGCGAGACGGCCAACGCTGCCGTCGTGACGCAGGCGCAACGGCCGGCGCAAGCGGCGCGGCGACCGCGGCGCTAGAGCGCGCCAGCGTCGAGCGTCTGGTTAACGAGCAGGTCGGCGTGCTCGTTCTGCTCGCGGCGCACGCAGCTGATCGACCAGCTATCGAACTGGCCTAGTGCCGCAAGTACCTCGGCGTAGAGCGGCTTCATGTCAACGTGCTTGACCTTGTACTTGCCGCTCAGCTGGTAAGCGATTAGCTCCGAGTCGTTGATCATTTCGATCTCTGTGGCGCCTAGCTCGAGCGCCAACGCAGTACCGAGCAGCACCGCGCGGTATTCGGCGACGTTATTCGTTGCCTCGCCGATCATCTCGCCGCGCTCGCCGACGATCTCACCATCAGCGTTTGAAGCGACGGCCGCGGCCGCGGCCGGCCCAGGATTGCCGCGCGAGCCGCCGTCAACGTGGACCGTCAGCTTCACGGCGACTCAACCGCCGAATGCAACTTGCCGTGCCCATCAACAACAGCGTTCGGCGTGCGATCCTGCTCGCCGAGCTGGCCCAGCTCGGTTCCTTGGTCGACCAGCCTTGCGCCGGCGCCTTCGTCGGCCAGATCGATCTCATATGCGTACCACGAAAGCTCCCACGCGATCACGACCGAAACCATACTTCCCTCCTTCGTCGATGGCCGGACGCTGACGATTGGGGCGCCGAGCGTGCGAGCCAGAGTTGCAATGGTGCGCGGATGCTCACCGACGTTGAAGAGCTGAATCGCCCGTGCCCCCTTCATGTCAGCGTGCGTAGGAACAGCACGCACAGCTCGCTCGTTCACTAACAGCTCAGTCTCCGACGGCAGATCAAATTCCGAACGCTGCTGTTGCCCGCGATCGTCGACTGCGCCAACGGCGGTCTCATCAGCGGCCTTCCCAGGCTGCTCGATCAGCTGTTCTGCCTCTGGCGGCACAAGTAGCTCCGCGGCGTCAACGTCGCCGCGCCGCGCGCGCCGCGCGCTTCCGGGTCGTGCTGCCGTTCGGCGGATCCAACCGAGCCGCCCGCTCGCTGGGGCCATATCTCCGGATTCACGGATCCAGCCGAGCTGTGTCGCTCGCTGCGTGCAGAGGTCGCAGACGTCCTTCCGTTGGCCAGCGTGGAGAAAGGTGTTGTGCTCTTCGCCCTGCAGCAGGTTGCGCTCACAGACCGCGCAGCGTGATGGCTCCCGCGCTGTTTTGATCTGACCGACACTCACGGTTGCTAACGGTAGCGGAGCGATCGCGCTAGTCGACCGGCGACGCGCTCAGGCGCGCGGATGGCTTGAGCTATAGGCCGAGCGCAGGCGAGCCGACTCGACGCGAGTGTAGATCTGCGTGCTGGAAAGATGCTCGTGGCCAAGCAGCTCTTGAATCGCTCGCAGGTCGGCCCCTCCATCGAGCAGGTGCGTAGCGAACGAATGGCGCAGCGCGTGAGGGTGTACGCGTCCGGGGAGCTCGGCAGCACGGGCCCAGAGCCGCAGCCGTCGCCGGACATCTGAGCTTTGCAGTCGCCTTCCCGACTTCGAGAGGAACAGCGCCGGCTGATCTGCATCGGTGGCCAGTGCCGGCCGCGCTCGCTCGAGATAGACGATGATCGCTGCGCGCGCATATTCCCCGAGCGGCACGAGGCGCGTCTTAGAGCCCTTTCCTTCAACGCGGATCTGTTCGCTATCGAGCTCAACGGAATCAAGATCGGCGCCGACCAACTCCTCAGCTCGAAGCCCTGATCCGTAGGCCAGCTCAATCAACGCTCGATCGCGTAGTTCGAGCGCGGTGCCAGCGGGGATTCGATCAATCAGGCTGCTCAGCTCGGCCGGCCGCAGTACACGCGGAAGGCTCGAGGGACGTTTCGGTGCAGCGACAAGTTCGGCCGGATTCTGCTCGACAACGCCGTGCTCGCGAAGCGTCCTAAAGCAGGCCCTCAACGAGGCCAGCTTACGTGCGACGGTTGAGGGAGCAAGTTCACTCGTCCCGCAGAACGCCGCGTAGCGGCGGAGCTGGCGGACGTCGACGTCAGCTGGCTCCAGCCCAGCCAAGATCGCCCACTGGGCAAACTGGTTGAGGTCGCTGCGGTAGGCGCGGAGCGTTCGCTCAGCGCTTCCTCGGCGGCCTAGATCATCGGCGACCAGCTGCAGCGCCGTGCGCCAACCTTCCGTAAGCTCGGGGCTCGTATCCTCGGTGGCTGTGGCACTCTTTTTCATCAACACGGAAGACGGTCAGGTGGCTACGACCGCAGGGCTCGAAGCTGACGGCGTCTGCTCACGGGACGAGCAGCCACCGCGACCGTGGCACCGGATCCAAGGGGCCAGCGATGCGACGACGATGTGGTATTCGGTGATGCGTAGGTCTGAACGGAATATTTTTCTAGGGTCGCTTGTATTTCGCCATAGTGAACATCATCGCCTGCTAAGAGAACAAGGTTGGGAAGAGATTCCCATTGCTCAAATCAGCGGCGGCCCAGGGGCGCGCGGCGGCCCGCAGCTTTAGGCGATAAAGACCGGAGTGCCAACTCCGACTCGGTCGTAGAGATCGATCACGTCGGGAACCGCCATCCGCACGCAGCCGTGCGAGGCTGCAGATCCGAGCGAAGCCGGCTCAGCGGTGCCGTGAATCCCAGCCCCGGCGGTTATTCCCATCCAACGCGCTCGCAGCGGGTTGCCCGGCCCGGGCGGAACGGTAGTACCAGCAAGTTTTCCCGCCCAGTCGCTGTCCGGTACGTACCAGGTTGGGTTTACCTGTTTATTTTGAATTGAGTAGAGCCCGGCTGGCGTCTCTAGACCGGCCTGGCCGACCGCTATCGGATAACTTGTCACCGCTTTCAAATCCTTGAACAGCGTCAGTCGAAAATTCGATCTGTCGATCGTGATTACGACCGGGTACTTTGATGCGAGCTGCTTCGTCGTTACTTTTGGCTTCAGCTTGCGGACGGCAACCGTGACCGAGTGACTAGCCCCGGGAGTCGAGAGCGAGCGCGTTACATCGGCCTTCAGTCGCCCTCTCTTGACAGCGACACCACTCTTCGATGGCACCGGCGCAACCGCCGAAACGGTGAAGGCCAGCGATGCGTCGGTCGCAGGGCGATCGACCGCCTTCGAGACTCGGGCGGTGAAGCGTTTCACAGCCGACGCTGAGTAACTGACCGCCGGCGCGACCGAGGCGTCAAGAGAACTGCCGCTGATCTTGCGGAATGCGCGCACCAGGAAGTTGTCTGAGTTGCTCTTCGAGAGCGCTGAGGCAATGCTGCCGTCGATGTCGACAGCAACCTTGGACTCTGCCGGCCTCAGGCGCCACGACCTCTTGCCGCGGGAGACGACGACGGGCGTCTCCAGCGCCCCAAGAAGATCCTGGCGAAGCTTCCCGTCAGCCTGCTCGGCGGTAAGCCCGCCGACCTCGACGTTGCCGACCGTAACCCCCGGAGCGATTGTCTGCGACGTCGCGCTGTCGTAGGCGAATGCGCCACCAACCAGAACGACGAAGAAGCCGCCAAGCACGATTAGTGTGAGTAGATATTTGCGCGACATTAGAATATCCCACTAAAGGTAAAGCGACTTTAGACTGACGATACCAGCACCCGTATTCGACATTAGTTCTCCGCCGCGGCGCCTCTCCCTGCCTGGGGCGCTAGCTAGCGCCTTCAAGGAGAATCGGTTCCAACCGTCGCCCCAGCTCAGGCCAGTCGTCGGCGCTGGTGATCGCGCTCGCGCTGCAAACCTCTGCGTTCCATGGGTGGAGCAGCGTAGCGCCACGAATTCCTTCGTCCAGCGCGCTTTGAAGGTTCACAGGACTGTCGTCAACGAGTAGGTCAATCTTCAGCTCGCGGCAGCGCGTGATCTTGTCGTAAGAGCAGTAAAGCTCGTCATAGCGAAGGCCGATGGCCTCTAGCCAGCGCTCGGTTGGTGCCGCGGCGGCAACGTCGCGGTGGCTGGTGATGTGGATGAAGTGCCCACCCTGCGCCCAGCGGTTGACGACCTCGACGGCGCCGGGGTACGGCTCGGCGGCGCTGATCCACTCCTCGCTGTGCGTCACAGCGATCGTTTCAGCAAGCTGTTCTTGCTCGAGCTCGCCGATTCCCCACGTGTGCTGTTGCTCGTACGGCAGCACCACTCCGTAGCGGAGGCGAACGACCTCGGCCAGCTGCTCCCAATAATGGTGCAGCGTTGAATCGATGTCGATCGCGATCCGCATCGGGGCTGCTCAGCGCGGCTCGTCGACGAGCGTCACGGCGCCCTCTGATGCGCTCCCTACCTGATCGGCATACTTGGCCAGCACGCCGGTGCGATCAGGGTTGATTGGCGGCACATACGCGGCGACGCGCTCGTCAATCTCAGCGATAGTGAGATCAACATCAAGCGTCCGCCTGTCGACATCGATTGTGATTGTGTCGCCATCACGAACAGCGGCGATTGGACCGCCGCGGAAGGCCTCCGGGGCAACGTGGCCGGCCATGAAGCCGTAAGTGGCGCCGGAAAAGCGACCGTCAGTCAGCAGTGCAACGTGCTCACCGAGGCCGGCGCCGTTGATCGCGGCCGTGACTGCGAGCATCTCGCGCATGCCTGGCCCCCCGGCCGGCCCTTCGTTGCGGATGATCACGACGTCACCCTTCTCGATCTTGTCTCCGGTGACGGCCTCCATCGCCAGCTCTTCGCTCTCGAAGACGCGCGCCGGCCCTTCGTGATGGCGACGCTCGTGACCGACGAGCTTGACGACGCAACCCTCGGGGGCGATGTTGCCACGCAGAATTGCGAGCCCACCGGAAGCCTTAACCGGATTGTCGAGCGGGCGCACGACCTGCTGGCCCTCGGCTTCAATTGCCTTCGCTGCCTCTTCGCCAATCGAAAGACCGGTGACGGTTGGCGCATCCTCGTGCAGCAGCCCCGCTTCGAGCAGGCGGTTGGCCACCAGCGGCACGCCACCTGCTTCGTAAAGATCTACGGCGACGTACGTGCCGCCTGGCTTTAGGTCACAGAGCAGCGGCGTTGCTTCGCTAATCCGGTCGAAGTCATCGATGTTGAGTTCGACCTTCGCCTCGCGAGCGAGCGCGAGGAGGTGCAGTACGGCATTGGTTGAGCCGCCGCTGACTGCGACGCCGGCGATCGCGTTCTCGATCGACTTTCGCGTGATGATCTCGCTCGGCATCACGCCGCGACGGAGCACGTCAATCGCTAGTTCGCCGACTGCGAAGGCCACGTCGGCTTTGCTGGCGTGCTGGGCGGGGACCATTGCTGAGCCCATCGGCGAGATGCCCATCATCTCGTAAGCCCTCGCCAGTGTGTTGGCGGTGAACTGGCCGCCGCAGGCGCCTGCGCCCGGGCTGGCGACGCCTTCAAGCTCGTGCAGCTCCTCGTCGCTCATCTTGCCGGCCGAGTGTGCGCCAACCGCCTCGAAGACGTCTTGGATCGTAACGTCGCGGCCTTGGAAGCGACCAGGTGGAATCGAGCCGCCATAGAGCATCACCGATGGCACATCAAGCCGCGCGATCGCCATCACCGTGCCGGGAATCGTCTTGTCGCAGCCGGAGAGCGCAACGACGCCGTCGAAGAGGTGCCCGCGCCCGACCAGCTCGATTGAGTCGGCGATCACCTCGCGCGAGACGAGCGAAGTTTTCATCCCTGGCGTGCCCATCGTGATGCCGTCCGAGATTGCGATCGTGTTGAGCTCCATCGGCGTGCCGCCGGCGGCGAGAAGCCCCTCCTTGACCGTCGCCGCGAGCGCGCGGCGGGGGAAGTTGCAGGGCATCGTCTCGATCCACGTCGATGCGACTCCGATGATCGGCTTTGAGAGCGCTTCGTCGTCGTAGCCGATTCCCTTCAGGTAGGCACGCGCAGCCGCACGCTCCGGACCCTCGGTAAGGGCTGCGCTGCGGTGCTTCATGTTGAAGGTCACTGTGTCGGTCATCTCAGGGCAGCTCCGTTGATTAGATCGTGGCTAATCGCGATTATGCCAGCCTGCGTCAGTCGCGGGCGCGCAGCTGCTCGGCGGGCAGCGCTCGATCAAAGTCGCAGGTAGCTCCCATCGCGGCGGCGTTCGAGCACGCCGAGCAGCTCCAACTCCGTCAGCGGGCCAACTACCTCAGCGGCCGCGCCGCAGAATTCGGCAACGCTCGCTGCTGTCGTGAAGCCGGCGTCGACCGCGGCAACGACGGCCAGCTGATCATCGCTCAGTGAGGGTGGCAGCGGCAACGGCTCTCGCGCGAGCCCAGCTTCACTAGCGGACTCGACTCCAAACGCGTCGTCAAGAATGTCGCGCGCATCGCGGATCAGGTGGGCGCCGTCGCGCAGTAGCGCGTTGGCACCACCGCTGTGCCAGGAGCCGGGGTGACCAGGAACGGCGCCGACGGCGCGGCCAAGATCGGCGGCGATCTCAGCGGTTATCAATGAGCCGGAGCGCTCGGCCGCTTCGATCACGACGACCATCTTCGCGAGCGCCGCGATGATCCGGTTGCGGGCCGGAAATGCCCAACGAAATGGCGGAATCCCGGGGGGCATCTCGGAGATCACGACCGATCTTTGCGCCAACTCGCTGTGCAGCCGTTTGCGCCGCGCCGGATAGGCGCGTTCGGGCCCGCAGGCGAGCACCGCGATAGTGCGGCCGTCGGCTGCCAGCGCGCCTTCGTGGGCGGCGCTGTCGATCCCAAGTGCCATGCCGCTGATCACGCTGACGCCGCAGAGCGAGAGCGTGCGACCGAGCTCACGGGCTAGTTCGAGGCCATCGGCAGAGGCCCGCCGCGCACCAACCAAGGCGATTACCGGGCACTCCGAGGTCAACTGTTCGAGACGGCCGAGCTCTCCATAGATGTGGAGAACGGCAGGTGGGTCAGGCAGATCGACCAAGGGGCGCGGAAAGCTGGCGCTATGGCGGCAGATCGCGAGCGTCGATGCGGCGCGCCACTGGCGCCGCGTTGCTGCAGCGTCCAAGCGCGACCATTCGGACGTGACTGCTGCCTTGTCACAGCCGGCCAATGCGGCGATCAGCTTGCGATCGCTGAGCGCAAGTACGCCGCGGATCGCTGGCCGATTGCCGCGGATCTGATCAAGGTGAGCAGATAAGCGCCCAACGAGCCAGCTGCGGCGGGTGCACCGATCGCAGGCTTCGTTCATCGCGAGCCAAGCCGCTCGCCCGCGTGGCGATAGCCGAGCGCCCGCGCTAGCGCTTCGATACCGATCTCACGCTCAGCGTCAAGGTCGGCGACCGTCCGCGCCACGCGCAGCGCACGGTCGCGGCCGCGAGCGCTTAAACCGCCGCTGTCATAGGCACGCGCGAGCGCCTTCGCTGCCGCTGCGCCGCATTCGACCGCCGAGATCATGTCGCGCGCGGCGAGCTGCGCGTTCGCGCAGCCCGAGCGCGCCAATTGCACCTCCCGCGCCGCCGCGACGCGCTCAGCGACCTCCTTGCTGGTAGTCAAAGGCTCGGCCACCAGTGCGGCAGAGGATGGCCGTTCGACGCCGACGACTAGGTCGATCCGATCGAGCAGCGGGCCTGAGAGCCGTTGCCGGTGGCGGGCGAGCTCTGGTTCACTGCAGCGGCACCCCTTTCCGCCGCGCCCGCAGAGGCACGGGTTGGTCGCCGCGACGAGCGCAAAGCGCGTTGGGAACCGCGCCACCTTCTGCCCTCGGACGATCGTAACCTCGCCGTCTTCGAGCGGCTGCCTGAGCGCCTCCAGCGCCCGGCGGTCGAACTCCGAAAGCTCGTCGAGGAATAGCACTCCGCGGTGCGCTAGCGTCGCTTCTCCTGGAATTGGAACGGCGCCGCCACCAACCAGTCCGGCGGCCGAGATCGTGTGGTGCGGCGCACGGAATGGGCGTTGCTCGGCGAGCGTGCCATCACCGTCAAGGCCAGTGATGCTCCTGATCCGCGTGACTTCGAGAGCCTCGCTGCGACTGAGCGGCGGCAGCACTCCCGGAAGACGCCGGGCGATCATTGTCTTGCCGGTCCCCGGCGGGCCGCTGAGCAACAGGTTGTGACCGCCCGCTGCGGCAACTGTGACCGCGTCGATAGCGGCGTGATGGCCGCGCACGTCGGCCAGGTCAGGCACGAGAGCGCGCTCTGTCGGCGCACGCCGCCGCGGCTCCTGCTCGTGACAATCGGCTTGACCGGCGAGCACCGCGGCGAGATCGCTCAGCACGGCCAGCGCGCGGACGCGGATTGAATCGATGAGCCGCGCCTCAGCGGCCGATCCGACGGGGACTACGAGCGCCTCCAAGCCCGTCTGCCGCGCTCCTTCCGCAACCGCGAGGACGCCGCGGCACGGACGCAGCTCACCACCGAGCGATAGCTCGCCAAAGAGCGCGGTCTTGCCCAGCCCGTCACTCGTGATTTGGCCGCTGGCTGCGAGGATCGCGCAGGCGATCGCGAGATCGAACCCGGGCCCAGCCTTGCGTAGGTGCGCTGGAGCGAGATTTACTGTCAGGCGCCGCATCGGGAACTCGAAGCCGCAGTTGACGAGCGCCGCCCGGACGCGCTCGCGGGCCTCGGCGACGGCGCGATCGGCAAGCCCGACGATCGTGAAGCTCGGCAGGCCACGACGAAGGTCGGCTTCGACCCGCACAGGATGTGGCTCTAGCCCGTCGAGTGTGAATGTCATGACCTCGGTGACCATTGGCGCCGACGCTACGGAGGCAATTGACCGCTGTGACGATCGCTCTGTCACGCCTCCAGCACAAGGCGCCGCTCGCGAGGCCTCAGGCCACGAAGCCGATGCTCATGCGTTAACGGCTGCGCGTAGAGCGGGCAGAGTTTCGCCCGTAGCCTCGGCCCAATTCGCTCAGCAACCCCTGACCCTCGCCATGTCCTAGGCCGCGCCGGCGAACGGCTCGCGCTCGAACACCTCGAACGGCTCGGCTACGAGCTCGTCGCGCGTAATCACCGAACGCGCCTCGGCGAAATCGACCTGATCGTGCGCCAAGGCGCAACGCTGGTCTTCGTTGAGGTCAAAACGCGCCGATCGCTGCGCAGCTCGGCGCCGTGGGATTCGCTGGGCGAACGTAAACGGCGACAGGTCCGTCGCCTTGCAAGCGCCTTCCTCAGCGAGCAGCCTCAGTCGCCTCGGCCGCAGGATCTGCGCTTCGATGCGATCGGCATCCTGCTCGACTGCCAAGGCCGCCTAGTTCGTCTCGATCAGATCGAAAACGCTTTCTAATCGCTAGAGCGCGAGCTGCTGGTATGCGCTCGACTGGAACGACATGCGGTGGAGCGGAGAAACGCCGTGCTCGATGATCGCCTTGCGATGCGCCGCGGTGGAGTAGCCAAAATGTGCGCCGAAGCCCCACTGCGGCAGCTGTTCCCCTGCCCTCACCATCATCCGGTCGCGCGTCACCTTGGCGACTATCGACGCGGCGGCAATCGCAGCGCTGAGCCCATCGCCTCCGACCACCGCGAGCTGCTGGTGCTCGAAGGCCGGCACCTCGAATCCGTCGATCAGGCAGACGCAGCCGGGGCGCGCCGCGCGGATCAGCGACTCCCGAAGCGCTGCAAGATTCGTCTTATGCAGCCCTCTCTGATCGATCCCACGGGCGCTGCGCGAAACGACGACGACGCGTATGGCGGTCTCCATGACGACCGGGAGCAACGCTTCACGCGCCGCGTAAGTGTGCTGCTTTGAATCGTTCAGCGCGCCAAGTGCCCGAACCTCAGCAACCCCAATCGACTCAAGATCGAGCAGAACGGCCGCTGCAACCAGTGGCCCGGCCAAGCAACCCCGCCCCGCCTCATCGGCGCCGGCAACCCAGCGAACGCCAACAGCCCGATCGTGCGCGATCAAACGTGCGCCGCTGGACCCACTAGTCGAGTTCTTTCGCTTCGAAGGCTTCGAGCGGCCAGGCTTAGAAGATGTTGATTCGGTCCGGCGGCCAGTAGGTAGCGAACGCTGGCCCGATGATCCACTCGGTTGGGATTGGTCCCCAGAACCTGCTGTCGTCGGACTCGCCACGGTTGTCGCCCATCATGAACCAGTGTCCGGGCGGAATCTTGATTGTCCTGGGCAGCGTGCAGGCCGCCCCATTGCCACCGGCACAGGTATCGCTGATAAACGGCTCGCTGGTTAGTTTGCCATTGAGGATCACGCGCCCGCGGACTATCGAAACCGTGTCGCCAGGCCCTGCGACGATCCGCTTGATGAAGTTGACGTTCGAGCGCTGGGGGGTTGGCTTGTTGCAGGCCTCACCTTGCGGTGGCCGCTCACCGCATTGATCAAGCGGCATCTGCTCTGAGCCGGCCGGCGGCCGGAAGACGGTGATGTCGCCGATCGATGGATCGCCAAAGCGCGTCGTCAAGCGGTTCACGAGAACGCGCTGCCCAACTTGAAGAGTTGGAACCATCGACTCGCTTGGGATTCGGTACGGCTTGACGACAAAGGCTTGGATCAGCAGCGCCAAGCCAAGCGCAACTGCGACGATCACGATCAGCTCGACAATCGAGCTCCCGGTCGACTTTTTCTGCTTCGCCGCCTTCACGCTTTGCCGCCGGAAGGCTCGTCGCTGCCGTCGGCCGGCTGCTCTGAATCCCCCTCGGCTGCTGGCGCCGCGTCACTGCCTTCGGCTTCAGGCTGCTCGGCGACTGGTGCTTCGGCTTCGACCTCTGCCTGCTCGTCGGCCGCGACTTCGACTGACTCGTCAGCGACCGCCTCATCTGCTCCGTCGCCTGCAACTTCGGCTACCTCAGCGACGTCCTGCTCGACTGCCTCGCCATCGATCTGCGCTTCGCCCTCGGGCGCATCGGCGGCGATAGGCTCGTGAACGAGTCCGGGAGCAACCTCATCTTCGGGACCGTAGTAGTCGCGCTCACGAACGCGCGCGCCCTTACCGACGCGATCGCGAAGGTAGTAGAGCTTGGCGCGGCGCACGTCACCACGGGCGGCTACGTCGATCTTCTCAATCTTTGGGGAGTGCACGGGGAAGGTTCGCTCTACACCGACTCCGAACGACTGCTTGCGGACGGTGAATGTTTCGCGCGCGCCGCTTCCTTGACGTGCAATTACTGCGCCTTCGAAGACCTGCGTACGACGCCGTTGGCCCTCAATCACTTGGAAGTGAACCTTGACCCGGTCGCCGGGGGCGAAGTCTGGTACGCGGCGCAATTGTGCGCGTTCGAGATTTTCAATTACGATGCTCATATTGAGGGCGCTCGCTAAGGTACGGCCGTATTTCCAGCGAGCGCATCAGCGTCGCGACCGCAGCGAGACAAATCAGGATAGCGGAGCGTCGTCAGAAGCTGCCCCGCGCTCCCGACTCCTCGCGCGTCTCCACTGCCGAATCTCCTCGTGGTGACCGGAAAGCAGCACATCAGGGACGCCCCAGCCGCGGAACTCAGCAGGCCTTGTGTAGTGCGGATATTCAGGGTCACCGTCAAGCGCCGCGCTGAACGATTCCTCGACCGCCGAGTCGCCGTCGCCAAGCGCGCCAGGCTGTTTGCGCAAAATCGCGTCGCAGACGACCATCGCCGCGAGCTCACCGCCGGCGATCACGTAACGCCCAATCGAAACGGCGTCGCTGCAGAAGTGCTGCACGATTCTTTCGTCGAACCCTTCGTAGCGGCCGCAGAGCAGCGTCACGGCCGGCTCGGCCGCCAGCTCGTTGACGAGCTGCTCGTCAAGCACGCGGCCTCCGGGCGTTAGTGCAATCACGCGACGTTGGCGCGGCAGCTCGACCGGATCAACAGCGTAGAAGCCGCGTAAAGCAGCCTCGATCACGTCGACGCGCAGAACCATGCCGGCACCTCCGCCGAATGGCGCGTCGTCGACCTGCCCGCCACTGAGCGGCGTGTGCTCGCGCAGATCGAGCGCTCTTAGCTCGCTGCCGTTGGCGAGCGCGTTGGAGACATGACGCTGTTCAGCGAACCATTCGAACCATTGCGGGAAAAGCGTTACAACGTCGAGCTGCATCGGCTATCCGCCGCCGACGAATGCGAGATTGACGTCGATCTTGCGTTGATCGACGTCGACAGAGCGAATCGCGTCGCTAACCATTGGGACCAGCAGCTCGCTTCCGTCAGGTCGCTTAACCTCGAGCACTTCGCAGGACGGAAGCACGAGAAGTTTTGAGACCTCGCCGACGGTCGTAGCGCCGTCGGTCACGCTGCAGCCCTCAAGCTCCTCCGCCCACCACTCCATCTCGCCGAGCGACGGAGCGTCAGCGAGCAAGCAGAAGATCGCCTGCCCGCGAATCCCATCGGCCGCCTCCGGAGTAGAGACGCCGGACAGGCTCAGGATCGGCTTCTGATCGGTGCCGGCGCGCCGTTCGATCGTGAACTCGTCCTCTTGAACGCGAACCCCTGCTCCAACCTGCAGCAGGACGGCTCGAGCGCGGGTCACGTAGAAACTTCCGTCGAGCCCGTGCGGGCGGCCGATTCTGCCTGCCTGCAACCAGCGCTCTGCCTCGGCGGCCACGTCAGTCGACGATGTCGACGATGACGCGACGTTCTTCGCGCACGGCGGCAGCCTTGAGCACTGTTCGTAGCGCGCTGGCGGTGCGGCCACCTCGCCCGATCACCTTGCCGTAATCGTCTTCTCCGACGACCAGTTCCAGCACGACCGTGCCGTCGTCGTCGTCGAACTGCTCGACAACGACAGCGGCTGGATCATCAACTAGCGAGCGGGCCAGGAACTCGAGA
>SYIT01000087.1 GCA_005798685.1 Actinomycetota bacterium
TCCTCAACTTTTCCGTCTTGAATCTTTAGCGTTGCGACTACGAGGATCTCGCTCATTGGGCAACTTTACCGCCCGTGCCGTTCCGTCCGCAGCCAGCAGAGCTGGACGTTTGCCTCGCCGTGTGGTACTGCTAACCATATCGAAACACTTGGCGTCGCCTTTAACGACTCATCTTCCGGGCTAAGCCGCTCGCGCACCACGCTGATGCTCGCTGCAATCGCAGCGCTCGCCGTCAGCTTTGCGTTGCTCGTCAGCGGCTGCGGCGACTCGACGGAAGAGGTCCCCAACACCGTCAACCAGACGCTCGCCGTAGGCCAGCAGATGCTCGGCGACAAGGGCTTCAAATCAACCGTCAAGCGCGTCACGAACAATCAGGGCAAGGACGAGATTCTTAGCCAAGATCCCGTCGGCGGCACCGAGCAGAAGACCAGTGAAGCAGTTGCTCTAACCGTCTCCAACGGTCCCGGCGATGGGATTGTCCCCAATGTGGCTGGTGACCCCGCCGATCGCGCCGAGCAGCAGATCCGTGAGGCCGGCTTCAAGGCCGTAATCGTTGAGGTCTACAGCTCCGCCCACGAGGCGGGCTTCGCGGTTGGCACAACGCCAAGCTCTGGCAGCGACGTCGAGAAGAACACAAAAGTAACGCTGAAGATCTCGAAGGGTGCCCAGCAGGTGAAGGTTCCCAACGTGGTTGGCCTAATCGAAGCCAGCGCCGACACGGCGCTGGCGAACGCCGGTTTCCGCGTCGATCACAGCTACCAGGTGTCAAGCAAGAACCCAGGTCACGTTCTGGCTCAGGATCCAAGCGGCGGTGGGCGAGCGAGCCTCGGTTCGAGCGTTCAGGTGACGATCGATCAGGCACCGAAGAGGGTCAGGGTGCCTAACGCCGTCGGTGAGACCCAGTCACGGGGAGACCGGACGCTACAGAATGCAGGCCTCGACGCCGTCTACGCAACGCGGATTGTCACCAACCGCTCCCAGGATGGGATTGTGCTGGCGATGTCGCCGGGCGCTGGCAGCAGGGTGCTCCAGGGCACCAACGTTGCTCTAACGATCGGCAAGTACAAGAAGCCGAAGCCGCCGGTTCCGCCGGTTCCGCCGGTTCCGCCAGGCCCAAGCTCAATCGTCAAGCAGTGGAACTTGGTCGCCGATCAGACTAAGACCTACACGGTCACTTGGGGCTCGGGCCAGTGCCCAGGCGGCGACGGCAACGCGGTTCTCCAAGGCGACGGCGGCGGAAGTGCGATGAGCGGAGCAGAGATCACCGCCCAGGGCGATGCACAGGGTCCGACCGCAAATACCAGGTCGTACTACGCCACTACAGAGACCTCCGACATCACCAGCCCGGTAACGCTGGTGATCACGATTACCTGCCGAGTTCAGTAGTCAGCCACCGTTGCTGGCGGGCAGGTAAGCGCGCGACGGCTCGCCGCGCAGCGCGGTCGGCGCGGGCAGTGGTGTTCCCTTCGCATTCGCACTAGCATCGACCGCAAGCACCAGTTTCGACGCCTTCGCGCCGCCGAGGGCGATCGTGTTCAACGTCGAACCGGCGTCGAGCGTGTTGAACTTCCAGATCGGCCGATCGCCACCTGCGGCTTGAACGGTCACGCGGATCTTCGAGCCGGCGCGGAAAGCGTGAGCTACCGGGAAGATCGGCACCCGCACCAACGTGAAGGCACCGGCCGGAAGCGAGGCCGCGTCCTTCTTTAGGTGCGTCGGGAACGGATCGGTCGCGGTTGAGCGCTTGGCGTCGAGCTTGCGGTGCGACGCCCGCAGCCAACCGTTCTGGACGTAAGTCTCTTGCCCGTCGGGGCGCACTTCACTCAGCGTCACCTGAAGATCGGTGTCCTTGGCACTGCTCTTCAGATAGAGATCAAGGCTTGAGGGGCCGGCGAGGACCAGATCCTCACCCAGCGCAGCGGTCGTGAAGCCAACCCCCTTGTCGGCGACGAGCGGCGCCCAGTCGTAACGCGGCTGGGCCTTCCAGTCGTCGCCGGCGCCCTCGCCATAGAGCGTCTGCTGTGGTCGCGCGGCGGGGTCGGCGGTATAGCTAGCGCTGCCGGTGACGCTCGGCTTCGTAGGGCTCAAAGAGCCGCCGGCACCAAGGTAATAGGCCGTTGGCTTGGCCTCACGGATCGGCCAAGCGTTGTAGCTAAGTTCCCAAGTGGCGCCGATCGAACCAAGCCCTTCAGGCCCGGCGCCGTTGTCCATCAGCAGCCGCACGCGTGGATCCTTCTTGAAGATCGCCCTTGCCGCCGCCACATCGGTCATCGAAGCGAAGCGCGACTGCTGCACCTTCGCGGCGGGCGCGCCGGTGAGCAGGTCGTAGAGCGCATCGCTCAGTCCCAGCACGGCTTGCGAAATCTTGGGAATCCGGTCGGCGACGAAAAGGTTGAGGAACTCAACCCAGCGGGTGACGGTTGACGGCCCGAGCGAATCGGCGTGAACGCCGTTCTGCAGCGAGATCCAAACGTTGGGGTTCTTCGCCAGCTCGCCAAGGCTCTTGGCGAAGTGACCACCGACCTGCTCATCATGGAACTGCCCGATCAGGAAGGTTGGCACCTTGATCTTGCTCATCCAAGCTGACGGCGAGCGCTGGTCAAATTCGCTTGGGGTGCGGAACGGGTTCTCGTCCCTCACCTTGACGGCGTCGCGCGTCTGCAGGCGCAGCCTCTGGTTGGCGATGCAGTTCTTGTCACCGGCGGCGACAAGCGCTTTGGCCCAAGGCTGGCCACCTTGCGGAGCTGGCACCGCGTCGGACATCCGCTCCTTGAGCCACGAGAGCGCAAATCCACTGTTCCCGATGCCGCCCGGATAGCCGGTCGCCCTGTAGATGTCGTCTGTAGCCGACATCGGCGAGATCGCCGCCAAGTGCGGTGGCTGCGTACCAGCCGTGAAGAGCTGCGTGATGCCGGAGAATGAGATCCCGCCCATTCCAACCTTGCGGCCCTTAACCCACGACTGCGCAGCGACCGCTTCGACAGCGTCGTAGCCGTCAAAGGTCGTTGGCAGGCCGAAGAGGTCGAAGGCGCCGCCGGAGCAGCCGGAGCCGCGCATCTGAACGCTAACGACGGCAAACTCGAGCAGCGGCGCGATCAGCGCGCCAACCGCGGTAGAGCTGGCCGGGGCGAGCGGATCATTGGTGCCGAGCGCGCCGAGTAGATCCTTCGGGGCGGCAGTTTGGTAGCCGGAGTACTCGATCAGCGTTGGGAACGGGCCATCGCTGAGCTTCTTCCCGGCAGGAAGGCGAACCGTCATCGCAATCTCAACACCATCGCGAACCTTCACGTAGTTGAGCCCTTGCTTGAGCTTAATTTTGCGGAAGAAAGCCGCTGGCGGATTCGATCTGGTGCTCAAGACCTTGAACGAGCGCGTCGTGCTTGCACCACGAACCCTGTAGCCGCTGCCGGCAGCGACGTTCTGGAAAATGAAGCTGCCGAAGCGGTCGGCTTTCCCCTTGCCGACCGTCCGCCCGCGCGCATTGAGCAGGCTCAGCGATTGACCGCTCTTCGCGCCAAGCACGTAAGCCTGGCCGATGCTGCCGCTGGCGGAGATCTTGGCTGCGCTGGCCGGGCCCGTCGCGACAGCCACCAGCGCGAAGGCCGCAACGGAACCAAGCACTACCGCACGCACTTTCAACATCGACTCCTCCAAAGAATCAGACAGCGAGCCGACAGCGTAGCGCGGCGAGTACCGCCGGTGAGCCAGCAGCGCTATCCGCAGCTTCGTTTAGAAGCTGGGATCCTGCTCAACGCGGCCGCGTTCTAACAAGTCGACCAAGGCCAACTTCTGACTCTCAAATAGCCGCTCGCCGCTCGCCGCAGTGCCACCCGATGGGGCACCAACGACGCCGGAACGGGATGCAAGCGGCACTGAGTACTGAAAAACTCGGCCGATCGTCCTGTCCTCCTCATCGACGATCAAGTCGGGCCGAATGCGCGACTGGTCGAGATGCAACATCAACGAAGCTTCGGCCTCGTTGGCGTGCCAATCGGGCGCATCTTTCGTGTATTTAGAATCGATTTCGGAGGTGATGTCGAACATTGAGACGAACCTCAGGCGGAAGTCAGGCAGCTCGCAACGCAACTTAAGAATTGCGCTCTGGCACGGCGGCCCGTTGGTGGCGTGCCCGTTGAGAATGACCAGCTTGCGAAAACCTGACAGGTACACCCAGCGGCCGATCTCACAGACCACGCGAGCCATCGTCTCGGGGTCGAGCGAGACCGTCCCCGGCCAATGGTCGGTGTGTCCCAGCGAGCAGCCGTAAGCGAGTGTCGGCAGGACGAGATCGCCGGTCTCCGCTGCTGCTGCGGCCGCCAGAGTCTCAGCGAAGAACGAATCGGTGCCGGTGGCCAGATGGGGGCCATGCTGTTCGGTTGCCCCGACTGGAAGAACGACGATCACGCCATCCTTCGCCGCTGCTCCGATCTCCTCTAGGGTCAGCTGATCCCAGCGCACCGATTGATGTCGTCTAGCCATTGGCGCCGCATCTTACGCAAAGGAAGCCAGCGTCGCCAAGTGGCGTCGCGTACGCTACTCCGCGTGAACCACGTAAGCGAATCGCTAGTGCTGGCGCTCGGTGCTGCCGTCAGCCCGATTCCTTTGACGGTGTCGATCCTGCTGCTCAGCCAGCCCGATCGTGGCCGGGCGAAGGCATTGGCGTTCGCGGCAGGCCAAGTGCTGGCGCTGGCGATCCTCTGTGTAATCTTTACCGTCGTGCTGAGCAAGACGCTCGGCAGCCCGCACCCACACGCCAAACACTCATCAACGCTCGACATCGTTCTCGGCGCGCTGCTGCTACTGCTCGCTGCGCGCAAGCTGCTGGCGAAGCCAAAGCCGAAGAAGGAGAAGCAGAAGAATCGATCGCTCTTCGCCGAGTTTGCCTTCGGCGCTGGGCTGATGGCCGTAAACGTCGAAACGCTGGTGCTGGTGGTGGCGTCGGTGAAGGCTCTCGTCGGCAGCAAGATCGGCGTTGGCGAGGAAGCGCTTGTGCTGCTGGCAATCGTCCTGATCGTGACCGTCTCGGCGACGGTCCCGCCGCTGATCACGTTCGTGATTCCGAAGAAGTCGGGCGAAGCGCTGAAGTGGCTCAACGAGCAGACAACGAAGCATCAGCGCGGGATTGCCGCCGGATTCCTGATCTTCTTTGGCATCTACTTGGTTTACAAGGGCATCAACGGCTAGCGGCAGCAACGGATCTCCTTCCGTAGCTGCGGTCGGCGTGCGATAATCGACGCCATGATCGATTCCTTCTCAGATGACGACCTAAGCGCATTTGACCGCGACGGCTTCCTGATAATCGAGCAGGACTTCATCTCCGAAGCGACCGTGATGCTGCTGCGCGAGCGCTTTGAAAAGCTGTTTTCTGGCGAATACTCAACCGGGATCGCGCCCGACGAAGTCAACTGGGTTCGCGGCCGCGACCCGGAGACGAAGACGCGACAGATCTGCAACGGCTGGAAGGCCGATGAGCTGATCGCCGCGCAGGTCCTCAGCGAGCAGAGCGGCCGCCTCGCCGCTCAGCTGGCCGGCTGGGACGGCGTTCGCATCGTCCACGACAACTGCCTCTGGAAGCCACCGGGCGCGCGCACTCTCGGAATGCACCAGGACGGCTCGTACGCCGGTTACGTCGATCCGGCGGAGATGATCACGGTATGGGTCGCGCTCGACCAAACCTTCGCCCAGAGCGGCACAATCGAGTACGTCGCCGGCTCGCACAAGTGGCCGAAGATGCCACCCTCTCGCGGCGACTTTCACGACCCGGACGACTGGCTGGCGCCGGTCAACGAGGCGGCGCCGGAGGGCGCGTCGACCGAGCGCACGCCGGTAGTCGTAAAGCCGGGCGGCGCAGCAATCCACCACTCGCGCGTATTCCACGGGTCAGGGATCAACGAGGCCGAGATTGAGCGCCGTGCGCTGGTAACCCACATGATTCCTTCGACGGCACAGTTCGACCCGATTGGTGCCGACCCGATCTACACCCGCTACCGTCGCCGCGACGACATGACGATGGACGAAAGCTACTTCCCGATTCTGTGGGACAAGGCGGGCGGCCGCAGCGAGTGGCTTAGCTCACTACCGCAGCTGCCTGGCGCAGTCGCCGCTGGCGGCGCCTGATGGCAACCGAAGGCGCGCCGCCAGAGTTCAAACTGGCGCTCGACTCAACGGCGGTGCCGCACGGCCCCGATGGGATCGGCGAATCGCCATTTGACTTCACTGGCGCGCCGGAGGCGATGGATTACCCGTCCGAGCTAGGCGACGACCCGGCAATCGCGCTACGCCGCACGCTGGGGATGTTCACTACCGGCGTCACGGTGATCACGACCAGCGCCCACGACGAGGTCCACGGGATGACGGCTAACGCCTTCATGTCGGCCTCACTCAACCCTCCGCTGGTGCTGATCTCAGTCGACCGCCGCGCGAAGATGTGCAACCTGCTGCACGAAGGCGACCGCTACGGCGTCAGCATCCTCGGCGAACACCAGGCCGAAATGTCGGATCGTTTTGCCGGCCGCGCCGACGAGAGCGTGCCTCAGCCGGCCTTTGAGGTGGTTCGTGGAACGCCGCTGGTCGAGGGTGCGTTAGCTCACTTCGTGGCCCGGGTTGATCGCACTTACTACGCCGGCGACCACTCGCTTTTCCTTGGCCACGTTGAGTACGCGCGTCACAACGAAGGCGCGCCGCTGCTCTACCACGGCGGCCAGTACGAAAGGCTCGGAAAGGCAGCGCCGGTCGCACCGGAGCTCCCAGAAGGCTTACTGCCGCCACTGCTCGCCGCCGGCGAAGAGTGCGCGTTCAGCGATGGCGAATCGATCGTCGGGCTCGGCGAGGTTGGTGACCAGCTTTTCGTGATTCTGGATGGCGCCGTGATTCTGCGGCGCCCAGGCCACCCGGACAAGCGGCTCGAGGCTGGCTCCTACTTCGGCGAGCTCGGCGCGCTCAGCGGCCAGTCACGAGTCTCGGACGCGGTAGCCGACGGCGCCGTTAACTGCGTCGCAGTTCGTAGCGATGCATTGAAGAGTGTCCTCGCCGGCAGCCCCGAGGCTTCTTGGGAGATGCTCGGCTCGCTCGCCCAGCGCGTGCGCGAAGCTTAGCCCGGCCGCGCAAGTTAGGAGCGCGGGCGCTCCTTGTCAGGGTCATAGAAGGGGAAGCGAACGACGGTCGCGGGGATTCGCTTCTGCTGCCCGTCGAGCTTGCCAACCTCAACCTCGGTGCCGATCTCGGAGTGCTGGACGGCGATCCGGCAGAGCGCAATGTTCTTCTTCAGCAGCGGGCTGCGCATTGCGCTCGTTACAACGCCGATCTGCGACTTGCCAACGTGGACGCAGTCGCCGTGGGCGGCGGTCTCGTTCCCTTCAAGTTCCAAGCCAACGAGCTTGTGCTGCGGGTGCGCTTGGCGCTCAATCAGCGCATCTTTGCCGATGAAATCCTCGTCGCCGTCGAGCACGACGGTGAAGCCGATCCCGGCCTCGAACGGGTCAATCTGGTCGTCAAATTCGTAGCCGGCGAAAACGAGGCCGGATTCGATCCGCACGAGGTCAAGCGCGTCAAGCCCGAGCGGCGTCAAACCCAGCGGCTTGCCCGCCTCCCAGATCGCATCCCAGACGGCTGTGCCGTCATCGGGGTGGCAGAAGACCTCATAACCGAGCTCACCTGAATAGCCGGTGCGCGAAACGATCACAGGAATTCCGTCGTAGTCGCCGATCCGACCAACGAGGAAGCGGAACCACTTCAAATCCTCAAACGGCGTCTGATCTTCTGGCGTCCAGATGATCTGCTTCAGGATGTCGCGGCTGGCAGGGCCCTGGACGGCGACGTTGTGCAGCTCGTCAGTTGAAGGCTTCACAAAGGCTTTTAGGCCCAGCTTCTCGGCGAGCTGCTTGAGCCAAACGCCGCTGTAAGGGTCGCCGCCAATGAAGCGGAAGTTGTTCTCGCCGAGGCGGAAAACGGTCGCGTCGTCGATCATGCCGCCGGTCTCGTTGCAGACCGCCGTGTAAACAACCTGGCCGACGGCAAGGCGGCGGATGTCGCGCGTTACCGCCCACTGCATCAGCAGCTCGGCGTCGGGGCCAAGAATCTCCGACTTGCGCAGCGGCGAAAGGTCCATAATTACGGCCTTCTCGCGGCAGGCCCAGTACTCGGCGATTGGGCCTTCGTTGTTGAAGCAGGTCGGTAGCCAGTATCCGCGGTAGTCGACGTGCGTGCTGGTCAGCGCTGAGATGCGCTCATGAAATCCGGTCTCTTTTGTCATCACTGGCCTTGCCTCGGGGGTTACGCGATGGGCTATCGCCATCGAAAACTTGTTCTCCGGCTCGTAGACGCGAACCTGAATGTCACTAATCTCCCAGCCATTGGCCGGGTCAATGTCGTCGGGGCAGGCCGACGAGCAGCAAACGAGGTCTGTCAGCGCCCGCATCAGCACGTAATCACCGGGCCGTGACCACGGTTCGTCGGCCGTCATCTGAAGGTCGGCGTCGAAGCCGGTGTTGAAGAAGAAGTTGATCGCTGGCCAGCCGTTGCGCGGCGCGATCGGGAACTCTTCGAGGCTGCCATTGAAGTTCTCCGAGCAGCTGATGTGGCCGAAGTAACCCATGTCCTCGTAGTACTTCTTCGTGCAGGCCAGCGCGAAGCTGTCGTGGCGGCCAACGGTGTCCTGAACCACCTCGAGCAGCGGATCAAGGTCGTTGTCGAAATACTTGCGATGGAGCCCGGGCTGCGGATAAGCGCTGCCCATCAGGCTGCGCGTCGCCGTCGAATCGAGCCCGCGCTCTCGCCCGTCTTGGAGCTTCACTTCGTTGAAGGCGAGGAAGTCGGAGCACTGGCGCCCCTTTACGTCGACCACCTGGATGTACTCACCTTTCTTGACCTTGTATGAAGTTGCTGTCGCGGCCTCGACGCAGAAATCCAGCTTCGGCTCGGCCAGCGGGGCCGGCAGCTCCAGCTCCGGGTCCTCGTGCGGCACTGCGCGGTTGATCTCAACGTCAATTGCCGAAGCCGGGTGGGAACCGTCGATCACACGGCCTGCCGGCGCGGCGACGACGACCACAACTTCGCGCTCGGCGGTGAAACTCTGCGAATTGCCGGGCGGCGAGTCGGCGCCGAAGAGAACTACTGCGTTGGCCTCGGACGGATCGAGTCCACGGGCGTGAAGGTCGCCAAGGAAGCTGTCGCCCTCGGCCTTGGCAACCAGTTCGCGCAGCACACTGGCCGGCGCATCGGCCTTGGCGCCAAGGGCGCCCGAATCGTCGCGGCCGTCGGGTGAGAGGACGGTCAGCTCTGCCTGCTGACTACCGTCGTTGTCGACGATCGTGACGTGATCGTCAGGCTTGATTAAAAGAACCGTCGCCCCACCCGGTCGCACCCAGTGCGACTCGAAGGCGGGGTCGTAAGGCTTCAGTCCGGGAACAAGCAGCTTTGGACGATCGGTACCGGTCGCCATTAGCGCTCGCCCCGCGCCACGCTAAGCCTTGACGGGCTCGTTTGCCGAGTCCTTCTCGGCCTGCTCGAGCAGCTGCGCGGCGAGCTCGCGCTTGCCTTCGCTGTCGAGCTTCTTGATTTCGTTCTCAACGGCGCGGTTGTTGTAGCTCTGGTTCCAGTAGTCGAGCGACTCGAAGCCGAGCAGTACGGCCTTGCCGACGAACTGGCGTAGAACCTCATTGGTCGGGCCCATCACCCAGCCGGCCTTCGCGTCGCGCAGGTAACGCTCCATCTCCATGTCGCGCTTGTATGCCGAGCCGCCGCAGGCGTGGAGCATCTTGTCGACGACGTTGGCCGCGTTTTTTGCAGCTTCGAACTTGATCTGCCATGCCCAGTGCAGGAAGTCGGTGCGGGCCGTTTCGCCGAGCTCAAGCACGCGTGTGTTGTCATCGGTTGCCTTGTCGAACGCCTGCGCGACCGAGAAGGTGAAAATGCGACAGGAGTTGGTGTCCATCAAACACTCGCCGACGTAATCCTGGATCGTCGGGTAGTCGGCTACGCGCAGGCCAACGTCAACGTGACGCTTGCGCGTCGTGTGGCGCTTGGCGATGTCGATCGCGCCCATCGCGATGCCACTCCACACGGACGAGGAACCAATCAGGAACCACGGATCGACGGCCTCGTCGTTGGAGGCGGCGCCGTCGCCAAGCGGTCCGACGACTTGGTCGGCTGGGATCTCGACGTTGTCAACCTCGATTGGGCCTGACTGATTGCCGCGGAGCCCTAGCGCGTCCCAAAGCGAAGGCTGGGCCTGAACGTCCTCGCCATCAATGACAAAGACCGAAAGGTCGTCGTAGCCGGTGAAATCCGGACTCGTAGTCTGAACGACGTAGAAGTCAGCGAAACCGCCGGAGGTTGTCCACGAAGCCTTCTTGCGAACGTTGAAGCCGTTCTCGGTCTTCTCGGCGCCGGAGGAGACTGGGTACCAGAAGTGCGAGCCAGTCTCAGGGTCGGAGTAGGACAGCGTGCCGATCTTGCCGCTGTTGAGCGGGCGAATGTACTTCTCAATCAGTTCGGGGGTTGGGCGCAGCATGATCGTGTTGACCGCTGCCATGTGCATCACGTAACACATCGCCGTTGAGGCGCAGCCGTAGCGGGCGATCGTCTCGCAAACCATCGAGAAAGCAACGTGGTTCTCGCCTAGACCGCCGTACTCTTCTGGCACAGTCAACGCAAGGAATCCATTCTCGCCGAGGATTTCGAAGTTGCGGTTTGGATAGAGCAGTTCGTCGTCGGAGCGCTTGGCGTTGGCGCGCATCTCGTTTTCGCAGAGGCCGATCAGCTTGGTGCGCAGCGCGACCTGCTGCTCGGTCAGAACCCAATCCGGATCCCAGTCGTAACCGAGCCCCCAAAACTCTTCGTCGCCCCACATCTTTTCGGCCATTTCAATCCTCCGCGATTAGCTGTTTAAAGCTCTTGATCAATTTGTTCAAAGACTTACTACCGCTCAGCGCGGTGCTTGTCTAGGTCATTCACCGACAAGCCACCGACCTAGCTTATGCGATCAGCCGTCGGGCGCAACCCAAACGAGGCAATTTGCGTCGCGGCGAAGGCGGCGCGTCGCCGTTCGCAGACGGAGCCGCCCGACTTCGCTAAGCAAAGGGCCAAAGATCAGCAGCGCGGCGTTGCGCTCGCCGAGCAGCCTCACAATCGCCTTGACCGGGCGCGAGCTAAAGAGGCCGACGACCTCGACCGGTATGCCTAGCGCAGCGATCCGATCGCCGGCGGCGCGCACCGCTACGCGGTCATCTTCGTGCGGCAGAACCATTGCGCCAGAGCCGGCGACGATCATCGTCGTTGGATACATTGGGATCTGAACGGCGTTGACGAGAATTAGCGGCGCGCCAGCCTCAAGGCAGCTGTCGATTGCCATCTGCTCCGCCGTCGGGTCCGGCCGCAGCGCCAAAGTTGCCAGCACGACTGGCCCCGAGGCGCCTGGCACGGCTCCCGATGGAGTAAGCACAGATGAGCGATCTTTAATCGAAGGCATTGGCGCTTTTGAACCAGTCTACCGAGTCCGGCTAAGTCGATGACGAGCAAACAGCGTGGTTTTCGCCGATCGGAAAAAGGATTGCTTGCATTCATCCCGTATCACCTGATACTAGTTCGCGCCGGGAGGAACATCGGGACTTTGTTTCGGTTCCCCGTCGCAGTATTTACGCAACCGAGGGAGAAAGAGGGTTCAGATGGCTACAGCAGCGGTAGACCACAACCAGATGTTGAAGTCGATGAGTTGGTGGGACGGCTTCGTCGTCGCGCTCGCCAACCCGGGCTTCTTGATTGCGGCGCTCGGTGGATCAATCGGCGCACTTGGAACGACCGGCGCGGTCGTCCTTTGGACAATCTCCGTTTTCTTTGGTGCCTTGCAAAACAACATTTACGCCGAGCTCTCGACGATGTTCCCCAACAAGTCCGGCGGACTCGCTGTCTACGCACACGAGGCTTTTCGCAAATACACAAATTTCATCGGCCCGATCGTCGCCTTTGGCTACTGGATGGGTTGGTCGGTAGTTCTCTCAATCAACGGCCTGATCGTCGGAACGCTGGTCGTAACGCAGTTCTTCCCAAGTGCCACTTGGACAAGTGGTCAGCAGGCCGCAGACTCAATCGGCTTTGGCCTCAGTTGGCCGGCAATCATCGGTATCGCCGCAATCTTCATCGTTTGGCTGTTCAACATCTTTGGTGTTCGGCCAGCAGTGTGGTTCGGTTACATCACCGGCGGTCTGCTGCTGATCCCGGCCTTCGTACTGATGTTCATGCCTTACATCACAGGCGATTGGTCATCCTCAAACATGCAGTGGCAGGTCGGCGCCAACGGCGGCCTGGCGCTTGCAATCACTTGGCTTTACTTCATGTGCTGGTCGGCTTACGGCTTCGAGGCGGTCGCTTCGTTTGCGCCCGAGTACCACAATACGGAGGTTGATACGCCGCTGGCGCTGCGTGCGTCTGCGATGTTCTCAATCATCATCTATGTGCTGCTGCCGCTGGGCCTTGGCGGCACGCTCGGAACGGCAACGGTCGCCGAAGATCCGACCTTCATCGCGTTTTATGTCACGGCCTTCGATGTGTTGGTCGGCAACGCTCTCGCCAACGTGATGATTGTCTGCCTGATCGGCGGATTGGTCCTGTCGATGAATACGGCGACGATGGACGGCGCTAGAGCACTGTTCGGAATCGCCCGGGAGGGGATGACTCTGAAGCAGTTCGGGACGCTCTCAAAACGAAAGGTTCCGAGCGTCGCGATGACCGTAGACATGGTCATCAATATTCTGTTGATCCTCTTCTTCCACGGTGTGATTGCGATCCTCGCTGTCTCTAACATCGGCTATGTGCTGGCCACGGTCTGCGCGCTCTTCGGCTTCGTGCTGCTGCGAAAGGACCGGCCGAATTGGCCGCGGCCGATCAAGCTGGCGAAGCCATGGGTTGCGCTTGCCTTCGTGCTTGCCTGCGTAAACTTGGTCCTGCTCGTTGGCGGCGGCTTCCTTTTCGCAGACGAATACGGTTACGGGTTCGACAAGACGTTGATCGGGTTGGCGGTGCTGGTTGTTGCCTTCCTGCTCTACATCTTCCGACACGTGGTTCAGGATAAGACGGGCGTTCGCTTTCGCGACCCGGCTCAACCAATGCCAGAGGAGCAGCCAGCGGCCTCAACTCCCGTCTAGGCGGGGAAAAGACTGTGGCGATTTCGCCGCGGTAATGGATGACAAGCGGGGGCCAATGGCTCCCGCTTCGTCGTCCCGGCCGCTGAGCGCGCTTCGCTAGCCGGCTCGTCAGGTTTAGATGCCCGAGCTACTGCGCTTCGGCGCGCAGATCCCAGCTGGGCATGTCCTGCATCGCCTGATGGAAGCGGCGGCGGTGCGGTGGGCGCAGCAGCATGAACCAGACGACGAGCACGCTTGGCAGCAAAACGAAGACGGCAAAGACATTTCCGCTCAGCGTGAAGAAGATCGCCAGCGAAATCGAGGCCAAACCAAGCGCAACCGGCAGCAGCCGGAAGCGGAACTGAAGCTTGCGGATCTTTTCGTATTGATCGCGCGGAATCTTGTTTGTGTCATAGACGCGCTCACAGCTCGGGCAGGTCCAGCGATCTCCGTACTGGAGATCGATCTGCTCTCCACATTCGCAGTCCACGGTGATCGGCGGCCCTCTAAGGACTGTGCCAGGAGTTTCGTGACCGAGCCGCTCGCGCTGGCTGAACGGGATCCGCTTGCGGCGCTTGATGCCGAGCGGGCCTTTCATGTACTCCGGCGCTGGTGGCTGCGCGTCGACGCTGAGGTCAAGTTCACCGGAGTTGGCCTGCGCGCGGCCTCGCTTACCCATTGGTCAGGATCTCCTCACTGATCAGCATTTGGCAATCCTAGTCGGAGACGGGACGGGCTGTTCGCAGGCGCTCCGACAGGGGCGCGCCGACGGGGTGGCAAAGCTGGCCGCGCGCGGCTATTGTACGAATTTGACCTAAGACGGTCAGGTGGGGCATTATCGCGCTTCGCCGGTTGAAGAGCCGACAGTCAACAACGGGAGAGGGTTTTTATTTATGGCCGAAGTAAATGGAGTGAAGATGGGTGGAGGAATCAGCGATGTGCTGGCTACACCACGTTCGACTGCGACACCGGCAACGCTAGAGGAAGCGCGTAACGCTCCCGGGCGCCGCGAGAAGATCGAAGAACTCACGAAGAGGATTGAGGCTGAGGGAATTGAGTACATCTTCTTCCAGCAGATTTCGATCACCGGCCGGATCTTGGGTAAGGGAGTTGTCGCTTCGTTCTTCCCACAGGTCGCTGAGAAGGGCTACCAGCTCGTCTACGGCGCAACCGCCAACCTCTTCACCGACCGCCATGGCGACTACATCGGTTTCGCGCCGAATGACTCGGAGCTGGCGGCGATCGCCGATCTCGACACCTTCAATGTTCTTCCGTGGGACCCTCGCGTGGCACGCGTCTACTGCGATTGTTACGACACCGAGACGGGCGAGCGGATGGACGCGGACTCGCGCCAGAACCTCAAGCAGGTAGTCGAGCGCTTTGAGGAGGAGCTGGGACTGCACTTCCTGATCGGCATCGAGCCCGAGATGATGTGGCTGCGCAAGCCAGCGCCCGGAGAGATCCCAACCGGCGTCACCGAGCCTTACTGCTACCACATCCATCAGTTCGAGGAACTGCGCCCGGTTCTGCTAGACGTTGTCGACTATGGCCAGAAGATGGGCCTCGATATGAGCTACGGCGACCACGAGGACGCTCCCGGCCAGCTGGAGCTGAACTTCCGTTTCGACCGCCCGGTCAAGACGGCAGACAACATCACTACCTACAGGCAGATCTGCGCAGCGGTTGGGCGTAAGCACGACCTACTGCCGACCTTCATGCCGAAACCGTTCACCGGAGTGTCGGCGAACGGCCATCACCACCACTTCACGCTCGTTGACGACGACGGCAACAACGTCTTCCACGATCCCGATGGCGCGGCATCGCTCTCCGACACAGGCCGCTACTTCCTCGGTGGACTGCTCGAGCACTTCCACGCTTTGATGTGCGTCGGTAACCCGACCGTCAACTCCTACGTGCGGATGTGGGATACCGGCTTCTGGGCCCCGATCTACAAGAACTGGGGCTGGCAGAACCGAACCTGCACGGTGCGCGTTGCTAGCGGAGGGCGCTTCGAGTACCGCGGAGTCGACTCATCCTGCAACCCTTATCTGACGGTCGCCACGCTGCTAAACGCCGGCCTCGACGGCCTGCGCAAGAAGATCGACCCGGGGCCGCCGCAGGTTGGCAACACCTACGAACTGCTGGCCGCGGGCGCTGCGATCGAAAAGGTCCCAGACAACCTTGGACAGGCGCTCGACGAGCTCGAGAAGGACGAGGTCGTCAAGGGCGCGATGCCTGGGCGCCTTTACGACGTCTTCAACCACTACAAGCGCGATGAGTGGGAGCGTCACCTGGCATCGGTCACCGATTGGGAGCGGGACGAATACCTGGAGTACCTCCCCTAACCGCTCGCCCGTCTACGCGAACTCAATCTGGAGAACTACTTATGTGTGGAATTGCAGGAATCATTTACCGCGACGGCCCCCACGCCGTTGGCGAGGACATGAAGAAGATGCTTCAGTCGATGAAGCACCGTGGCCCCGATTCGACCGGCTACGCACTTTACGGAACGCCCAGCGAGGCATTCCGCATGCGGATCACGCTTGCCGACACCAACACCAAGCGTGACTTCGACTTCTCCGAGCGGCTGCTGCGCCGCCGTTCTGAGGTGGAAGGCAAGCTGCGGGCGGTTGGAGCAACTGTCACCGAGATCGACGAGACGACCGACTACACCTCAACCTTCACGTTCGATTTCAGCGGCGACCTAAAGACGCTCGCCGACCAGGTTGAGTCGGTCCGCGATACGCAGGTTCTCTCGCTCGGTCACGCGCTCGAAATCGTCAAGGACATCGGTGATGCTGAGACCGTCGCGGCCCAGTACAACCTCGACAAGATGCAGGGCACCCACGGCATCGGCCACGTGCGGATGGCGACCGAGTCTGACGTTGACATTGCCGGCGCTCACCCTTACTGGGCGTACCCGTTCTCGGACGTAGCAGTTGTCCACAATGGTCAGCTGACGAACTACTTCTACTGGCGCCGGCGGCTTGAGCGCAGCGGCCACCGCTTCCAGTCGGCATGCGACTCGGAGATCATTGCCGTCTACCTCGCCGAGAAGATGGCGGAGGGCGCTTCGCTTGAGGACGCGATGAACCAGAGCATGGAAGAGCTCGACGGCGTTTTCACCTATCTGTGTGTTACAGCAGACTCGCTCGGGATGGCGAAGGACGAGCTGGCCGCCAAGCCGCTCGTGCTCTACGAAAGCGACAACATCATCGCGGTTGCCTCTGAAGAGATTGCGATCCGCGAGGTGGTTGCGGGCGAAATTGAGACTTATGACCCATTCGAAGGAGAGGTGATGGTATGGACGCGGTAGTTGGCGAAAGCCAAATCACTTATGACGCCCGCGGGCTCGTCGAAGTTGACGACACCGTGCTCGGCGTCGCAGTAGTCAAGGACGGCAAGGCAACGATCGACGCCTCCGAGCTAACGACGCGCAAGATCAACCTTGAGATCCGCTCGCTCGTTTATGAGCAGGGAATCGAGGACGTCACAGTTCTCAACCCTGGCGGTAAGCATTCGCTGGGCGTCGGCATCCTGACGCGCTGCAAGATGACCTTCGAAGGCAGCCTCGGTTACTTCGCGCTCGGCGTGATCGACGGGCCAGAGGTAGTGGTCAACGGTCGCGTCGGCTGGTCGGCCTGCGAAAACATGATGGCGGGCGTCGTCGTAATCAACGGCAACGCCGGCTCGCTGACGGGCGCGGCAATCCGCGGCGGCGACCTCGTGATCAAGGGCCGAGTCGGCGCCCGTACCGGCATCGATCAGAAGGGTGGCACGATCATCATCTCCGGTGACGCGGGCTCAAACACAGGCTTCATGATGCAGCGTGGCCGCCAGCTTCTGTTGGGCGACGTCGGGCCGCACCTTGGCGACTCGATGTACGACGGAACGATCTACGTGGCTGGCAAAGTCAAGTCGCTCGGTGCCGACTGTGTGCCGGGTGAGATGACCGATGAAGACCTCGAGTTCGTAACTCGCAAGATGGCGTTTTACGACCTCGGCACACCACCTGAGCTGCAGAAGTTCGTCTGCGGCAAAAAGCTCTACAACTACGACAACCTCGAACCCTCCGAGCGCAAGCTCGTCCTCTAACCGGAGACACTCATGGCTGACGAAACCGCACCCTCCAAGAACACACGGCTCGGGAAGAGCTTGATCTTCACCCCAGAGGTGATCGATGACATCCACATGAAGGCCGAGCTCGGCCGCTACCGCATGCGCGGCTTCTCGATGTTCAAGAAGATCCCGCACTGGGACGAGCTGATGTTCATGCCCGGCACGCTGACCCGCTTCGTGATCGAGGGGTACCGCGAGAAGTGCACGACCAAGACAGTTCTTGGCGCGCGCTTTGCGAAGAACCCGATTGAGCTCGACATTCCCGTTTACATCACGGGAATGAGCTTCTGCGCGCTTTCGCTTGAAGCGAAGATGGCTTTGGCTAAGGGCGCCTCGATGGCCGGCACCGCCACCTGCTCGGGCGAAGGCGGAATGATCCCGCCGGAGCGCGACCTCTCGACCAAGTGGTACTACCAGGTGATCCAGAGCCGCTACGGCTTCAACCCGCATCACATGATGCTGGCTGACGCGATCGAGTTCTTCATCGGCCAGGGCGCGAAGGTCGGCCTCGGCGGCCACCTGATGGGCCAGAAGGTGACCGAGCAGGTAGCCGAGATGCGTTCGCTGCCAGCCGGCATCGACCAGCGCTCGCCTGCCCGCCACCCTGATTGGCTTGGGCCAGACGACCTCTCGCTAAAGATTCAAGAGGTGCGCGAGGCAACCGACTATCAGGTGCCGATTCAGCTGAAGATCGGCGCGTCGCGCGTTTACGACGACGTCCGCATGGCAGCCAAGTGCGGCCCGGACATCATCTACCTCGACGGCGCCGAAGGCGGCACCGCTGCTGGGCCGCACATGGCCACTGAGGAAACCGGAATCCCGCTGATGGCGGCGATTCCGGAGGCGCGCCGCGCGCTTGAGGACGTTGGCCTTGCCGACGAGATCGATCTCGTCGTCGCTGGCGGCATCCGCAACGGCGGCGACGTCGCCAAGTGCCTCTCGCTCGGTGCCAAGGCCGTCGCGATGGGTTACGGCCCGCTGATCGCGATGAACTGCAACAAGGAGATCGAGGGCGTAACCGACTACATGGGCGCCCACGGCGTTGAGGCAGGAGAGTGTTACCACTGCCACACCGGCCGCTGCCCAGTCGGCATCGCAACTCAAGACCCTGAGCTGCGCAAGCGGCTCGACGTTGATGAGGCAGCCGAGCGGGTTTACAACTACCTGCACACGCTGACGCTGGAAGTCCAGCTGCTGGCGCGCGCCTGCGGCAAGACCGACATTCACAGCCTTGAGCCGGAAGACCTATGTGCCCTAACAGTTGAGGCCGCCGCGATGGCGCGGGTCCCGCTCGCTGGCACCGAGTACATCCCCGGTGTAACCGAGGATCGCACGCTGCAGGAGATGAAGCAGATGCTAGAAAGCCACCTAGAAGGCAAGGCCCAGGAGTTCGTTGGCCAGCCCGGCCATACCGTCGCAGCGCAGGACTAAAGAGGAGACTGAAAATGAGCAACGACCACAGCGTTTCCAACCCCCGCAAGGACCCGGAGAAGATCATCTCGATTGACTCCGAATACCTCACCGGCAAGCGGTTTGCCTACCAGGAGGAGATCTCAGAGATCGACGGGATCGATCTGCAGGAGTCCACCCCAGGCGGCGACATCAACTGGCTCGAGGACATCACGATGCTGGAAGAGGACGGCACCCCGGCCGTCTTCGACCGCTACTCCAACTCGTTCCTGAAGATTTACTACGACATTCCCGCCGGGCGCGAGGATGAGATTGCGCGCAAGGTGCTGATCAAGCACCTGCAGTCGGGCAACTCGTACGGCACAGTGCTCAAGGAGCGCTATGCCAAGTTCGCGCAGCCTGAGCTCGGCCCATGGGTCAAGGGTTCAAAGACGGTCGGCGACAATTATGTGCCGCCGGTTCTTGAGGGCTGGGAAGCGCCGGAAGGCCACTAGTTTTTGTGGACGGCGGCGCGGCTGCGTTAGCGCGGCGCGCCGCCGAGCACGGTTGCTACGTCGGCCGCCGCTTCGAGCAGCGCCGGCGTCACGGCGGAGCGGCGCTTCTCGGTCAGCCGTGACTCTGGCCCTTGCAGGCCGAGGATCGCCACCAGCCTGCCTGCAGCGCCGATGATCGGCACCGCCAGAGCGACGAGGTCATCTTCGCGCTCGCCGACGGCTTCGGCGTAACCGTCCTCGCGAGCAGCCTTGACGACCGCCGCCAGCGCTTTGCGCTCGGTGATCGTGCGCTCGGTATAGACCTCAAGCTCGCCCTCTGGCAGCGGCGCCTCACCGAATGCCAGCATCACCTTGCCGGTAGCGGTCGCGTGGGCAACGCTCGGGCGCCCAAGCTGCGCAACGCTCACAATGCTGCCCGCGCCGGGGACGAACTCAACCGTCACCGATTCAGCGCCAGCCGAGACCGAAAGCGTGACGGTCTCGCCCGTCTCTGCAGCGAGCCGGCGCATCGCCGGCCGCGCGAGCTCGCGCACGTCGAGCGCTGAAAGGGCATGGTCGGCGAGCGCGACGAGGTGAAGGCCGAGCCGCCATGGACCGTCCGCTGCAGTTCGATCAACCAGTCCTGCGGCGCGCAGCGTGCCAAGAAGCCGTGACGCATTACTGGGATTTACGCCCAATTGGCGGGCTAATTCGTTGGTTCCGAGGCCCTCCGGCGAGGCCGCCAACAGGTCGAGCAGTGTTGCCGCACGGGCAACTGCCGCAACGGGGCGCATTGCCGTTGACTTGCCGTCCGGGTGGCTTGTAGAGTCGGGGAACACGTTAGGCAATAGTATTGCCTATACGGCAACTACACAAGGAGCCTCAAGAATGTCAGCCAGTCTGCCCGCCTCAGTCGACTACCTCGTAATCGGCGCCGGAGTCCACGGGCTCTCAACCGCCCGCTCGCTCGCAGAGCGCGGCGAAGAGGTGCTCGTAATCGACAAGAGCAGCGTCGGCGCCGGCGCCTCCGGCATCGCCTGCGGCGTCGTCCGCAATAACTACTACCAGCCCGCGATGGCCGAGCTGATGGCAGCCTGCGTTGAGATGTGGGAGGCCGACGCCGAGGTTTTGAATTACCACGGCTCCGGCTACATCGCGCTCGGCCCTGAGTCCCAACGTGGCGACCTTGAAGAGGTTTTTGAGCGCCAGCAGAGGATCGGCTACGACTCGGAGCTGCACACCGGTGAAGCCGACGTGATGGCGCACATGAAGACGCTCTACCCCGACTGGCGCGCCCCAGGGCTGACCGTCTGCCTACACGAGCATGTCGGCGGATTCGCCTTCAACAAAGAATCGATGCACGGGCTTGCCGACCTCGGCCGCGCAGCTGGCGCCTCAATCATTGAAGGGGTCGAAGTGACCGGCTTCGTCCGTGACGGCTCAGGCGCCGTGACGAGCGTTCAGACCAGCGCCGGCGAGATTGCGATCGGCAAAGAGGTAGTCGTCGCCGTCGGCCCTTGGATCGCCGGAATGTGGGAGATGCTCGAGCTGCCAGACCGGCTCGACGTGCGCCAGCCCGATGGCTCGCTCACCGAAGACCTGCCGATGTGGACCTACTGGTACCTGCAGGAGGGCGAGCTCGACCTCCCGCCGGAGACGCTCGACACGGCGGCGGGGAGGCCGTCGCCGGTGCTTCACGTTGACAGCGACGCGCCGCTCCACGCTGACGATGGAACGCTGATTACCGACGAGGCTTGGGGCGTCTACTTCAAGCCCGACCGAAGGAGCGTGCAGGGTGGCGCCGCGCCGATTCAGCTGGGCAACGAGTTCGAGGTTGATCCGTACCCCACCGGCAGCGTCGACGACGACTTTGGCCGTATGTGGTCAGCATCGCTTTCGCACTGCATGGAGCGCTTCGAGGGAACGAGCTCGAAGTTCATCGACACCCGCTCCGGTGGCGTCGGCGCCTTCACGGTTGACAACTTCCCCGTCTTTGACCGGATGGCGCCGAACGTCTTCATCGCCGCCGACTCCAATCACGGCTACAAGATGCTCGCCGTCGGCCGCGAGATTGCCAGCACGCTCGTCGGGGAACACTCGACGCTGCTGGCCCCGTTCAGCTACGAGCGCTTCTCAACCGGCGATCTGCACCCGGTATCGAACAGCCCTTACCCCTGGAGCTGATCTAGGCGCTGCTGCCATGCTGGCGCGCGCACAGGCGCGCCGGTAGGCAGCCCGTCGCCTGCCCACTTGCTGACGGCCCGGATGCCGTGAAGTGAGCCAACAAGCCAAACCTCGTTGCCGGCCAAGTCGCTTGGCGCAGGCAGCGCGTGGCGGACTTCAATGCCGTCCTCGGCGGCGATCTCCAGTACTAGGCGCCTTGTAATCCCAGGCAGGGCCGGGGCCTCGTCGGGAACGGCGCAGAGCCTCTCCCCCTCCCACCACAGCAGACTTGAGTAGGCCCCCTCGATCAGGTGGCCTTGCCCGTCACTGAGCACGGCCTCGCCGGCTCCATGCTCACGGGCCTGAGCGCGCAGTTCGCCGAGCAGCTCCAGCTCTGGGCCCTTGCGGCGCGGCATCTGCCGCGGGTCTGGCTCAGGCATTAGCCAGGCAACGACAGTCTCCTCGCGCGCCGGCGCAGGCCGTAGAGACAGGGTTAGCTCACCGTCGCTGAGCAGGTCAACACGCGGAAACCAACGCCCAGCCGCTGGCATCAGCGGCGCGAAAGCGTCCCACGCGACTGCAAGCTCGGCCACGTCGCCCAGCTCAGCCGCGCTGGTTAGAAAGCGTTCGCGGTGGAGGTCGAGCCGCGTAGTGAGCCCCTCTTCGAGCAGCCACGAATCGGCGACCGTGACCGCGGCCGCTGACCGCGCCGACGCGTCCCAGTCTCCAGCGTCGATGTTCCAGCGGTAGAGCGAACTCACTGTGCGGCGGCCACTGGCGCGGTCGAGCCGATCGTTCCCCCGGCCGCCTCAACCAACGGCCGCGTCTTAAGCAGCATCTCCTCGTACTCAGCGTTGGCGTCGGAGGCGGCGACGATCGCGCCGCCAGAGCCGATGGAAACCCCTTCAGGCGTTGCGACGATCGTGCGGATCACAACGCTCAGATCGGCGCTGCCGTTGACCGAGAGATAGCCGAGTGCGCCGGAGTAGATACCGCGTGGGCGATCCTCAAGCCGATCGATAATCTCCAGCGTGCGCAGCTTCGGCGCACCGGTCATCGAACCGGCAGGGAAGCAGGCGCATACCGCGTCGAGCGCGCTCCTGCCTTCCCTAAGCTGCCCGCGGATTATTGAAACGAGCTGATGGACGGTCGCGTAGCGCTCAACGACCATAAGCGCGGGCACGTGCACGCTACCCAGCTCGCAGACGCGGCCGAGGTCGTTGCGAACGAGGTCGGCGATCATCAGATTCTCAGCGCGCGACTTCTCATCGGCCTGCAGCGCCTCGGCGCGACGCGCATCTTCCGCCGGGTCTGGACTGCGCTCAGAGGTTCCCTTGATCGGCCTCGATTCAACCACACCCCCGGCGCTGACGCTGAGAAAGCGTTCCGGCGAGGAGCTCAGTACCGAAAGCTCCCCGAAGCGAAGTAGAGCCGCGTGCGGCGCCGGATTGCCGGCGCGCAGCCGGCGATAAGTGGCCAGTGGATCGACGCGCGTTGAGCTCGTCAGCTCGGTCGTCAGGCAAACCTCATAGCTCTCGCCCTCTTCGATCAGGCGCCGCGCCTGCTCGATCCGCTCCAAGTACACCGCCCGATCCTCTCGCGCCGTAAATACGCTCGGTAGCGGAGGTGTTGGCGGTGGCGGAGCCGCCTCAACGCCGAGCACGCGCAACGCCTCGGTCGTGCTCTTCAGCCATAGCTCGGCCGCTTCGTCGCCGTCGGCGTCAGCGAGAGCAAGTAGGTGGACGCGGCGCTCGTGGTGGTCGAAGGCGATAACGCGATCGCAAAAAAGCAGCCCTGCGTCGGGTTGCTGCGAACTGTGGTTTTGCGTGGCGCCGCACTCAGCGCCCAGCTCATAGCCAAAGTAACCGGCGAAACCGCCGACGAAACGAAACGGCAGCTTTGGCCCTTCTGCGCGCAGCCGTTGCAGCTCAGCTGAGCAGTAGTCGAAGATCGAGCCGCTCTTCTCAGTAGCTCTGCCGTCGGCCTGAACGACGCGGACCGTTTGCACGGCGCTGTCGGCGCTGACGACTTGGCCGAGCGGCCCGTCGGCGGTGCAGATAAAGGAGAAGCGCGCGAGCCCGGGCTCAGCGCGGGCGCTATCGAGCCAGATTGCGTATTCGTGATCACCGAAACGCTGAGCGAAGACGGTCTCCGGCTCGCACCATTCCCCGAGCCGCAGATGGTGAACGCTGACGGTCGCAGGCTGCGGCGCCAGGTCTCCCGCGGGCGCCGCCGCCAGACGTCGCTTGGCCAGCGGTCGCTTGAGCCGCGAGAGCGACAGATCACGAAAGTTTTCGATCAGGCGAAGCCCGTCCTCGGTACAGACCGACTCTGGGTGAAACTGAACGCCCCAGAGTGGCCGCTCGCGGTGCTCGAGCCCCATCACAACGCCACCGCGACTGCGCGCAATGACGCGCAGCTGCTCGGGCACTTCGCTGACGACCAGCGAGTGGTAGCGGACAGCCATGAACGGCTGCGGCAGCCCCGCGAAGAGCCCTTGCTGCTCGTGCTGGACGGCGCTGAGACGGCCGTGAAAAAGCTCGCGCGCGTAATCGATCTTGCCGCCACAGACGTGGGCCAACGCTTGATGGCCGAGGCAAACGCCAAGCACCGGAATTCCTGACTGATCGAGCGCCGCGAGCGAGATCCCGACGTCACGGCCTCGTTCAGGGCGACCCGGCCCTGGTGAGATGACGACGTTGTCGAACTGCTCGCTTGCAAGCAGGTCGCCCCAACTGGATTCGTCGTTGCGGACGACGAGCGGCTCTACTCCATTAACCTCGCCCAAGAGATGGAAGAGGTTGTAGGTGTAGGAGTCGTAATTGTCGATCAGCAGCGTGCGCATCAGGCTCCGCGGCAATCGGTTGGCCGCAGGCCAAGCCTAACGGGATCGAACCATTTGCCGCACGGGCGCGGCTAGAGGGTGTATAAGAAATGGGTCAACTCGGGGGAGGCTGGAATGAATCGCAGCTGCGGCAAGATCAAAGCGCGTCAATCGATACTGCTAACAAGCGGCGCCGTTGTCCTTCTCGCGCTCGCCGCGCCGGCCGCCAGCAGCGCCGGCCAGTGCGACAACTTCGACAGCTCCGTCTGCCTGCAGCCGTGGCCGAACAACCAGTTCACGAAGAAGGACAAGTCGACCCCGACCGGCTTGCGACTCAACCTGCTGCGATCAAGCATGCCGGCCAACACCAAGGGCGTGAAGATCGACCCGACCGACATCAACCGCGCCGACGGCTTCAGCCCCGGCAGTTACGTCAGCGTTCGCGTTCCCGGCCTCGACACTCCGGCCGCGTTCGCGGCAAGCAAGCTTGTGCCACTGACCAACATGGCCCAGTACGCCGCAAAGAACGCGCCGGCCGTGATCATCGATGCCGCGACCGGCCAGCGGCAGCTGATCTGGGCCGAGCTTGACGCTCAGGCCGGCAGCGCTGCAAACACCAACCTGTTGATCCGCCCCGGCAAGAACTTCCTCGAAGGCCACCGCTACATAGTCGCGCTTCGCTCGCTGAAGTCGGCGAGCGGGGCAACGCTGGCGGCACCGGCCGCGTTCCGGGCCTTCCGCGACAAGAAGAGCGGCGGCGGCGCGCGGCGTGCAGTTATGGAAGACATCTTCAAGCGCCTGGCGAAAGCCAAGATCGCGCGCAAGGATCTCTACCTCGCTTGGGACTTCACGGTCGCTAGCGAGAAGTCGCTTAGCGGCAGGATGTTGAAGATCCGCAACGACGCCTTCGCAAAGCTTGGCGACAAGAACCTCGCCGACAATAAGATCGCTGGAAGCTCGCCGAAGTGGAAGGTCACCGAGGTAGTTGACTACAGCGAGGCGCAGGATCCAAACCGCATGCGCCGTGTGAGCGGGACCTTCACCGTTCCCTGCTACCTGAACGCGCCGGGCTGCCCCGCCGGCTCGCACTTCAAGCTTGGTAAGGACGGGCTCCCAGTCCAGACCACGGGCAACACGATGGAGGCTCGCTTCCTCTGCAACATCCCTCGCTCAGCGAAGGTGAATGGCGTAGTCCAAGCGATGGAGCCGACGATGTACGGCCACGGACTGCTTGGCGACTACGGAGAAGCGAACTCGCTCAATGTGCGCCAGTTCGGCTTCGAGAACCGGATGATCGTCTGCGCCACCGACTGGAGTGGCATGGCCGAGGACGACATCGGTAACGCGATCAAGATCCTTCAGGATCTCTCGCACTTCAACGAGCTGGCTGACCGTGACCAGCAGGGTTTCCTCAACTTCATGTACCTCGGGCGGCTGCTGGCTCACACAGATGGTCTGTCAACGGAAAGCAACTTCAAGCTCGACGGCGTATCAACGCTGAAGCCCGGCTACGTCGCCTACTACGGCAACAGCCAAGGCGGAATCATGGGCGGCGCGCTGACTGCGCTCTCGCCCGACGTGACCCGCTCGGTTCTCTACGTGCCGGGAATGAACTACTCAACGCTGCTCACGCGCAGCGTTGACTTCGACGAGTTCGCCCAATTCCTCTACCTCAGTTACCCCGACACGAAGATCCACCCGCTGATCTTTTCGATCATGCAGCTGCTCTGGGACCGGGGTGAGCCAAACGGTTACGCCCAGCACATGACGACAAAACCGCTCCCGAACACGCCGGCTCACAAGGTGATGATCGCGATGTCCTACGGCGACCACCAAGTGAGCAACACGGCGACCGAGGTTGAGGCCAGGACGATTGGCGCCAGCATCTACCGGCCGATCGTCGGCGGAGCCGGCCGCAGCCCCGACGTAACCCCCGGTTACGCAATTCCAACGCTCGGCTCGCTGCCGCGCGACGGCAACGCAATGTTCGTTTGGGACACTGGCCCCTTGCGGACAGTCGGTGGAACCGAGTTCGGCACTCCGTTCTCGCCAATCGGGAATACTCCGCCGCGGATCGGCGTTGACCCTCACGACCTCGTGATCGAAAGCTCGGCCTCGATCCGCGGCCAGATCGGCGCCTACATCAAGCGTGGCGGCCAGATCACCGGCGTCTGCGGCGGCGAGCCCTGCCGCGCCGCTGGCTGGACGGGCGCCCCATAGAGCGCTGCTGCGCGGCTCGCTGGAGTGAAACGCCTAGCGAGCAGCTGCGCCGGGGATCTTTGGCCAGCCGCGTGCGATCGTGACAGGAGCTCCCGCCGTTGCGTACTTCGCCAGCCTCTTCAAGTTCGAATTGCTGAGGCGAACGCAGCCGTGCGAGCGGGCGCTGCCGAGCGGGTCGGCCAGCAGCGAGCCGGAGCGGCCGTGGATCGCGATTCGCCCCGGGCCGCCGTCGTAGCTGTGGAGCACGTCGGAGAAGGCCGTCAGGTGCAGAGCGAACGGGCCGACGTTCGAACCACGGGGCGACTGGGCACGCTCATAGATCGCGAAGATGCCGCGCGGAGTTGGCGTTGCAGCCTTGCCGATGACGACCCGCGTGGTGAAGATAATCTTGCCGGCAACTCGCAGGCGCAGCTTGCGCGCGCGCAGCGAGATTTCAACCCGCGAGCTTGTAGTTGAGATCCGCGCGTGGTCGGCGAGGATCCATCCCGATGAACCGTTCGGGCGAATCGGCAGCATCAGCTTCAGCCAGAGCCGCCCGCTGGCGTCGCGCTTTGACGCGGCGACCAGCAGCACGGCACGGCTACCGGTCCACGACGTGTCGGCGCGGGCCGTTGCGACAGCTTTTCCGCCGCCCGGCTTGGCGTAAACCGGAGCGTTGTTAAGCAGCGTCGCGACCGAGGCGAGCCGGCTGCTGGGCGCCGGCGGATCGCCGGCGGCAGGCGAAGCCAGCGCAGCGGCCGGAGCGGCTAGGCAAACCAGGGCAGCGCTGAGCGCGAGCCTGCCGGCGCGGCTCATCCGGTGATACCTCCGCCACTAGGCGATAGGCGGGTGGCGCCGGATACGGAAGTGACGTTGGAGCCACTGGCCGTTGCCCTCGGCCTCGTTGTGCCTCCTGATTTCACTATCGCAACGTAGCTGACCGTCTTTGTGGTCGAGGCACTTGCCGCGCTGGAAGCCGTGGCGCCCTTCGACGCGATACCTGGTGCAAGGTTGCCGACGGCCCAGCAGACTATTCCCTTGATCTTGCGGCCGCCGCTCCCAGCACTCACAAAGCGCAGAGACGAGGGAACCTTCGAGCAGACGAGCACCGAATTGGCAAAGGCCTTCGAGCGGTTGCGGATCTTGAAGCTGATCCGCACCTTGCTGCCAACGCTCGGGCGCGCGTTCGAGGTCGCGGCGCTGATTGAAATCCTTGACCGGTCGATCTCGACGAACGCGTTACTGCTGTCGGAGTTGGTCGGTCGACCTTTGGCCTGGGCGTATGCGCTGTTTGTCACATCGCCGCCCGGCACCATCAGCTTCAGCCTGATCGTCGCCTTTGCGCCCTCCTTGATCGTGCCCAGGCTGCACTTAAGGCCGCTGCACTTGCCTTGGCTGGGCTTGATCGAAACCAGCTCGTAGCTGCCCTTTGGAACGTCTTTGAGATCGACGCTGGCGGCGGTCGCGCTACCGCTGTTGGTGACCGTGATCAGGTAGCTGATTGGCGCTGACGAGTGCGGGTCGGCAGTCGTCAGCGTCTTCGAGATTGAGAGGTAGGCGCCGTCTTTGCCGCCGCTGACCTCAACCGAAGCGCTGGCGCTGTTGTTCTTTTCGTTCTTATCGCGCTCAGTGTCAGGGACAACGTCGGCGCTGTTGGTCATCGTTGAGTTCGGCTGCGTGCTCGATACCTTGGCCGTGATCTGAACGATCGCCGTTCCACCGGGAACAATCTCGCTGAGCGGGCAGGTGACCTTGCGCTCGGCGATCTTGCAGCCCTTGGCGTCGGTCGAATAGGCCGCAGTTGGCGTCATTCCTTGCGGCAGGTCATCGATGATCTCGGCGCCGGTTGACGTTGACGGACCGGCGTTGGAGGCCGTCAGCGTGAATGTCACATACCCGCCCGGCGCCACGCTTGCGACGTTCGCTGTCTTCGTGATCGAAAGCTCCGCTACCGGGGCGGCGACGAGCGGCGTCATGTCGGTGTTGTTGCTCAGCACCGGATCGTCAACGCTGGTGCTGACCGAGGCTGTGACCGTCTTCTGAGCGTTATCGGCCGAATCGGATACGCGAACACGGATCGTCTTGATCACCGACGCGGCGTTGCCCACCGTGCCGAGCTCACAGGTGACCTTCTGCCCGGAGATAACGCAGCCGGCCGGCGCATCGATCGGCGTCATCTGCGAAGGGATCGTCGCAACCAGCTGCGAGTCGGCGGCCGGAGTTGGGCCGTTGTTGGTGGTTGTGAATACGATCTCGCCCTCACCGCCTGCCTCGATTTCAGCCGGGCCGTTCACCTTGACTTCGAGATCGGCCGCCGGAGTGACGGTGACGGTTGCTTCGTCGGCGTTGTTCGACGGGTTCTGGTCATCGGTCAGCGATGAAACCTCGGCGCGATTGACCGACTTGCGGTCGGCGGCGGCAACGCTGGCAAGAGCGCTCGCGGTAATCGTGACGCTGCGCTGGGCGGACGCTGCCGTGCTGCCGCTCCACAGGCAAGAAACCTCAAGCACCGTCTGCGTGCATGTGCCGCCTGCAGACGGAGTCGCTGTGACCGAAGCGGCATCGATTGCGGCAGGGAGGCTGTCGACGATCTGGACGTTGCTCGCCGGGCCGGGGCCGCTATTGGTCGCATTCAGCGTGTAGACGATTGGCGCGCCAGGGTTGGCTACCGCGACCGAGGCCGACTTCGTAAGCGCCATGTCGGCAAGTTGGCCAACTTCCACGGTGGCGGTGTCGCTTGGCGGGCTAGGCGTCACGTCCGAGCTGGCGGTCGCGGAGTTGGTCACGGTGGTGCCGGCAATCGCGGTCTGTGGCCGCGCCCGAATAGTGATCCTCGCTTCACCGTTGACTGCGAGCGTCCCAACGGCGCAGCTGACCGTGGTCGTGCCGCCGGCGCCTGCCGCCGAGCTGCAGCTGCCAGCGCTCGAGGTCGCAGAGACGAACTCGAGCCCGGCTGGAAGCGTGTCAACAACGGTCGTGCCCGTTCCTGCCGACGGGCCGGTGTTGTGCACAAGCAGGTTGAAGGTCACGAGCGAGCCGACGTTGGCGGAGCTCTGATCCACTGACTTGTTGAGGTTCAGCGTCGCCAGCGGCGCCGATGGCTCGCCGGCGGTGGAGCTGTCGTTGAGCAGCGCCGGGCTGTTGGCGTCGGTCGGCTCGCCGCCGCCCGAACCGGTTGCGGTATTTAGAACCGAACCGCCCGGCGTGTAGCTCGCAGCGACCGTGATCGGCGGGTAGGAGGCGCCTGGCGCCAGCACGTCCGAGCGGGTGCAGGGCGAAGCTGAACCTGGGCAGCTCCAACCGCTGCCCGACATCGTGTAGCCACCGGTGAACGCGCCGCCGCGCGTATCGCCGACGGTCACCGGCCAGACCGTTGGCAGCGTGCCTTGGTTGGTGACCGTTACGTCGAAGTTGTAAGCTCCGCCAGCCGAACTGCTGATCGTCTTGACGATTGCCGGATCCGGGTAGGTGACCGTCGTCGCTGCCGATGCAACGGTCGAGATCGGCAGGCCAAGGTCGGGCGATACGAAGTTCAGCGTGGCGGTGTTGGTAATCACGTCGCCGAGCGGACGATCGGCGTTGATCATCGCATCGAAGGTGACGGTGGCCGAAGCACCGGGCGCCAGCGTGCCGCCATCGGTGGCACTTGCGCCGCTGCCGAGCCTTGCGGTGATCGTGTCGCCGACGCTGGTCGCGTTGCCGCTGCCAGCCGAAACCGTGGGGCCGGCGCTGAGCGTCACAGCGCCGGGGAGCGGATCGCTGAGTTGCACGTTCGTCGCGTTGGCGGCTCCGCTGTTGGTCGCCGTCATCGTGTAGCGAACCGTGGCCCAGGGTTCAGCCGCGCCGCCTCCAACAACTGCCGCGCTTTTCGTCAGCGTGACGTTCGGCGAGAAGAGCTCGGTGGCGAAGGTAATCGCCTGCGGCAGATATGTATCGCCGGTCGTCTTTGCCTTCAGAATCGCCGTCGTTGCGTTGTTTCCGAGGATCCCGTCGGCTGCAAAGAAGCTGGAGTCGTAGCCGAGTTGGTTGTTCCAGTTCGGACTCTTCGTTGTCACGAGCGAGCCGAGGCTGGCGATCGTTGAGTTTTCGGTGTTGTTGTCGGGGTGAACTGCGTCGACGAGGCGCTGGTCGTTGAGCGTGAGGTAATCGCCGGTCACGCCGGCGTCTCCCTCGTATGCGGTGACGCCGACTTCGGTCTTGACTGCGCCGCTTGAAGGCGTCTTGAAACCGCTAAGCGGAATCGTCACGAGCGCTTGGCCCGCCACCTTGAGGAAGCCGTCGGAGACGGCGAGGTTGCGTAGCGGCTCATCGGCGTCGGCGTACGCCACCAGAAGCGTCCATCCTCCGCCTCTATTGCCTCCCGTTCCAGCCTGAACGTTGGCGACCGTGTAGCTGCCAGGCCCGGACGAGCGGACGAGCGAAGTGACATCCGCGAACGCCCCGTACTCCTTCGAGGAAGCTTGGTCGATGCTGCTTGCATTTATCGCCACCGAGCCGGCTGAGCCGGGCACCGTGAACAGCACCTGACCGAACGCTGCAGCGTTTGGAGCAGCCGTCGGAGCGCCGACGAAACCGTTGGTGCCCTTGATCACGTCACCGCGGCTCGTGTCGGCAGTCCAGTAAAGGCCAGCAAACAAGACCTCGTAACCGGCAGGCAGCTTTAGATCGGCGCTCGACGAGTTAAAGGTCGCCGGATCGCTGTCGACGTCAACCATCCGCATGTCCATCGAGTTGTTGTTGCGGGCGTTTGTTCCGGCCCGAGCCTGGTTGCACTGCGCGTTGAGACCGGCGTCAGCGGTGTCGTTAGGGCACTGGAGGAGCGCATTTGCGGCGCTCGTGATCTGACCATTGACGTTGGTTGAAAAGCGCGGAGCAAAGGGGCGCTCGGCGGCGCTGGCGGCCGCCAGTGGGAGGACGACGCAGAGGATTGCTGCAGCGGCAAGTACTTTCCTGACCATCTGGCGAGATTAGCTGATGGAGAGCTGAATTAGCTCAATAGGTTGGCGCTTTGCCGGTAATTGTTGGCTCACTATTCTGGCTCAATGAGTTCACTCGACCCGGCACTAATACATGCCCTGAATGTTCGCCTTGTAGACCACGCTGAGCTGGGGGCGAGCCCGGCCGACCACGCCGTCGTGCAGAGCTCGACGATCGCCGCGCTGCTCGACCGAAAATACGACGGCGACGTCACGATCGGCGAGGTCCTTGCCGCCGGGGATCTGGGCGTTGGCACGCTCAATGGCCTCGACGGCGAATTGATCATCGTCGACGGCGAGGCCTGGCAAGCACCGGCAGAAGGGCCGGTGCGGCGCGTCAGGGACGATGAGCTCACACCGTTCGTCGTCGCAACGCGCTTCATAACAGACGAGATCGTCGAGATTGAAGCCCCACTGGAGCACGCAGAGCTGATCGCGCTGATGGAAGCGCACGCGCCGCCGACGAGCGGCTGCGACGCGGTTCGAATTGACGGCAGTTTCCCCGCGCTTCACCTGCGCTCGGTCCACCGGCAGACGAAGCCCTACCCGCCGTTCGAACAGATCGCCGCCGACCAGACCGAATGGCACTACGAAAACCTGCGCGGAACGGTCGTCGGCTTCCGCTTCCCTCACGCTGCCGACTCGGTCGAGATGGCCGGCCACCACCTTCACTTCATCAGCGACGACCGCAGCAAAGCCGGCCACGTGCTCGAATGCTCCGCCGGCCCGGCGACGCTGAGGATTGAAACCGTCGGCGAGATGCGCCTTGAGCTGCCGCCTGGCGTCGAACTTCCCCGCCCCGGCGAGCAGCCGAGCGAGCAGCGCCTGCGCGAGGTTGAGGGCGGCTAGCGGCCTGGCCGAAAAGGGTCATCAACGCAGCTGCGCCCCGATACGGCTCCGCGGGAGAGTGCGGGCGTACCGGGGCGCGCTGGGCGCGGTGCGCGGTTCTACTTGCGCTTGCGCGCGTCCTGCACTGGGCCGGTGTAGCCCGGTTCGCCGATCTCAACTTCATCAACTTCCGGCTTCGGCATCAGCGGCATCGTGCGCGGCTTGTTCTTCTTGCCCTTGCAGTTAGAAGGCTGCCCGAGAGAGAAGGGGCCTGACATCGCCAAGACAGCGGCGTTAGCCGACGAGACCGAGGCCTTTGCGACGGTCAGGATCGGTTCGATCCGCTTGCCAGCGGTGCAGAGCGGCTGGGCGACGGCGAACGTTCCGGTAATGATTCCCGAAGTATCGCTGTACTTGCCGATGCAGTTAACGCCGTTGCCTGGCAGGTCGCCATTGCAGGAGAATGCGTCGGCCGCAACGACGCTTCCGTCAGCGAAGAGCGGGACCGTTTCAGTTTCGATCCCCTCAACCTGCTGCGCACCGATGAACAGTGAGTAGCCGGTGATCCCAGCGTCGCAGCGGATCCTGTACTGAGCCTGAAAGAGATCAGGGTCATCGGGATTAGCCTCGGCGGACTTAATGAAGCCCTTGCAGGTGATGTGGTTGTCGTTCACAGCAGCGCGCGACGGCTGAGCGCCGAGCGAGCTGATTAGCGCGAGCGTTCCCGCGACGAGTGCCGCAAGCGCCACACCAATGAGAAACACGCGACGCGGATGAAGACTTATGTTGTTCAAGAGAACCCTCCGTGTATTTGATGGCCGCGCCGAATGCCCAGCCTTTGACGAGATGCTGGAACGAGTGTGGATGCTGGACGGTGCGCTGGTGTAAACGGGGCGTTGTCTGCGCGTAAAGGTCTTGTGACCGCGCCGATCAGCCGCGGGGCGCAGCGTCAGTCGTTTCCAGCGACCGGCGCGTTGGCGAAGACCTTCGAATCGAAGGCCTTAACGGCCGACGTTGCGGCCTTGCCGATTGGGTCAACGCCGAATGCGATCTCGAGCGTCTTCAGCAGCGAGTAGTGGTTGTAGGCCGTCGAGACGGTCGACCCCTCGGCAGCGTAGGGCGAAAGTACGAGCGCACCGACGTTTGCCTTAGCCTCGCTCGGCTCCGAGGCAGCGTGATCACTCGTGATCACGATCATTCCGCCGTCGGCGTAGGCCTGCGACTCAATGATCGATGGCACGATCGTCTTAAGCCATTCATCGGCGGCGGCGATCCCACCAACCGCGTTACCGCCACAGCTCGCTGCGCTGCCGTCGTGGCAGGCGTCCGGCGCAACCAGCGAGAAGGCGGGAGTGTCCTCGAGCTGCGCTAGGTCAGGCGCAAGGCGGTCGAGCCCCACGACGTTGCTCCCGCATTCAGATGACTCGGAAATCGAGCGAAAGTAAACGAACGGGTTGCGCCAGGTCATGTAGCCGTCGCCGGGACGCGGTGCGGCGAACGGATCGTCGGCGCCGACTTCAGGATGGCGGCAGCTGGTAACGCCGCTCGCGGGATCATTGCCGATCGCTTCGAAATAACCCTTCCAGACCAGCCCGGCACCTGTCATCTGGTCGGGAAACGTAATCGTCGTAGGTGGGTACCGGCAGCCGTCGCCGCTAGCGAGTCCGGTCTTGGCGTCGACCTTGCCTGGCTTCAGATCGACGAACTTCGGGCAGTTGGTGCTCGTCTTGGCGTTTGGCGGCTGGCCGCTGATCAGTGCCAGCGAGTTCGGCAGGCCAGCGGCTGAGATTGACTTGTAGTTAGAGAGCAGCGTTCCCTTGGCTCGTAGTTCGGTCCCGAGGTAGGAGCTAGCAGCGATCTTTGCTTTCACGCGCGGCACGCCTGCCGCGGCGGCCTGCCCGTAGATCTCGTCGTAACTTGGGCCCGAGAGCGTGATCACCCACGCGTGCTTAATCGGTGCCGCTGAGGTCACCGTCGGCTTCTTGGTACCACCGCCGCCTCCTCCGCCGCCACCGCCACCGCTCTCCGGCGTGCTGGGAGTGGGGACGGTCTCGAAGCCGCTGACGCCCGTGTCGACCACTACCTCGTCCGCCGAAGTCGAGGAATCAACTGATCCGTCGAGCGTATCGCCGCCGAGCCCAGCATCGGTTGCTGCCGCATCTGCCGAAGCAACAAGCGCTGACTGCCCAGCCGCGGCGCTGGTGCTGGCGGCCTTCGGTCCGCCAATCACTCCCAGTACAACTCCGACGGCGAGAAGGCCAAGCACTGCTCCTCCGACCACGCGCGGCGAGCCAAAGTCGAGGTCGCCGAGCGGAAAGCCTTCCCAGCCGGCCGGCTGCGAGCCTGCCTGCCCAGCGGCGCCAAGAGCGGCGGCGGTGAGTGCGACTGGCGCCGGATCACTCGCGAGCGGCGAGCGGGCCGCCTCAACGGGGTCGAGTCGCGCTTCGCCGCGGCGCGCGCCGCAGCTTAGGCAGTAGCGCTGGTCGCCTGACATCGCTGCCGAGCACTGCGGGCATGGCGCGCCGTGCTCAGCGAGCGGGGAGCTAAAGAAATCGGAATCCATCGCCCGTGATTGTGGGGCAACCACGACAGCGCGTTGTGAACAGCCGGTAACGACGGGGCTAGGGGCAATACGGGGGAAGAAGCGCTCGTTCACGGCATCTTCACCGCGAGCACACCAGCAGTTCACATCCTCCTAGCCCCTGAAGCGCACAATCCTGCGGCAGGTCCATGAAAAGGCTGCGGCAAGAGCCGCTGCCAACTGAAACGAAACGAAAGGAATCACCTCTATGTCAAGTGTTCGCCTCCTCCGCGTGAGCGTCGCACTGGCTGCTCTTGGTGCGATCGCCCTCCCGGCGAGCGCATCGGCAAAGCCAGTAATCACGATGAGCGGTTCGACCTCGGTCGCCCCACTCGCAGCGCTGCTTGCTCGCGGTTACCTGAAGGAAACCAAGAACTCAGTCAAATTCAAGCTCGCTCAGGGCGGCTCCGATGTTGGCGTTGCCGACGTTGCTGCTGGCCGTGTGTCGATCGGGATGTCATCACGTGACCCGAAGTCGAGCGACAGGGGAGTTTTCTTCAATAAGGTCGCTAAGGATGCAATCTGCATCGTCTCGAACCCCTCTAACCCAATCGCAAACCTCTCGCAGGCGCAGATCCAGGCGATCTTCGACGGCAAGGTTCGTGACTGGAAGGATGTCCCTGGTTCGAACATCACCGGCGCGATCGACGTAACGGTCCGCACCGCTGCTTCGGGAACTCAGGACGCGTTCGCGAAGATCTTCCTCGGCTCGACGAAGCTAACCGGAGCCGCATCGCAGAAGGCCTCGAACGGCCTGATTCAGCAGGCAGTGAAGTCGAACAAGAACGCGATCGGCTACGTGTCGATGGACTTCACCTCAGGAGTCAACGCACCGTCCTACAACGGCGTTGCTTGCAACCTGCGTAACGCAAAGTCAGGCGAGTACGGCGGCGTCCGTAACTTCTGGATGGTTACGCGTGGACCGGCTAAGGGCAACATCCTGAAGTTCATTAAGTGGGCGCAGGATTCAGCCGCAGCCGCGAAGATCACTGGCAAGCACTGGGTCCCACTGAAATAGTGCTGAACCGGCTCAAAGAGCCATGGACGGACAGGCGCGCCGGGCTGCTGCTCGGCGCGCTTGCCTGTTCTGTGCTGGCCGTAATCGTCTTCATGCTCGTGTTCATCGCGATCAAGGCGTGGCCTTCATTTGCCAACAACGGGCTTTCGTGGTTCTCCTCTAAGGGAGTCGTTGACCAGCAGCTCGATGCGATGGTCAACTCGGGGGCCAACCCAAGCCCCGCCGAATACGAGCTCGGCGCCTGGCCGCTGATCTACGCGACGCTTCTGACGACCTTCTTCGCCACCTTCTTTGGCCTGATCTTCTCGCTTCTGTCTGCGATCTTTATCGTCGAATTTGCCCCCGAACGGATTCGCCGCGTGATCGTGCCCGTCGTGCGACTGCTGGCCGCCGTCCCCTCCGTCATCTACGGGCTTATCGGGATTCTCGTGCTCGCCCCCTTCATCGGCAACAGCGTGATCACCGCGGAGCAGAAGAGCTCGGTGCAATTCGTGATTCCGCTCTCCGGCACCGGCCTGGGGGTTGCCATCGCTGTTCTCACGGTGATGATCACGCCGATCATGATCGCGATCACGGTCGACGGGCTGCATGCAATTCCGCGCGCTTGGAAAGAGGGCGCACTCGCTCTCGGCGTTAACCGCTGGCGCGCGATGTGGTCGGTCACGGTTCGCGCGGCCCGCCCGGCGATCATCGCTGGCGCCGTGCTGGCGACTGCCCGCGCACTGGGCGAGGCGATCATGATCTCGATGGTCGCTGGCTCGAAGGGCTTCTCGCCGAACCCGCTCGATGGTTTTGTTTTCTTCTTCGAGCCGGTTCGTACGATGGCCGCGACCGTCGTTGAAAATGCCGAGTCGATCAACGCCCCGGCTATGCAGTCAAGCCTCTACGCGATGGCGCTAGTGCTTTTGGTCGGCGCTTTCTTCCTCTCGCTCGGTAGTTGGATCGCCAAACAACCACTGAAGAAATACGGAACGAGGTCGTAATGAGCGTCCCGACACGCCCAGGCGGAGCAGCGCCGCCGCTTCCACCACTCCCGCTACCTCGCTCACCTGGCGGCGGTGGCCGCCAAGGCCGATCACCGAAGAAGAGGCGCGTTAATGAGTCGATCAGCACCTGGCGGCTAACCGACCGGATCGGCTACGTGCTGATGTGGGCGGCAGGGCTGCTGCTTTGCGCGATCGGGATTGGAATTCTCGCCTACATGGCCTTCAAGGGAGTTCAGTACCTGCGCCCCCAACTAGTTCTCACCAGCCCGACGGCCGATATTGACCAATCGTCCAGCGGCGGCTTCCTTGACCCACTGCTGGGGACGATTCTGATCACGCTGATCGGGATCGCGATCGCTACACCGATCGCGATCGGTGCTGCGACGTGGATCGTTGAGTACGGCCGCCCGACCTGGCTGGCGAGGCTGATCGACTCGGGGATCGAGATCATCGCCGGCACCCCCGACATCGTGATCGCGCTCTTCGGTCTCGTCCTCTTCCAGCAGGGGATCTTCGGATGGATGTCGTTTACCGCCACTGGCGGCGCTGTCTTTGGCCGCTCGTTCCTGACCGCCGGCGCGATGATGTCGCTGATCGCCCTGCCGATGGTCTTCGCTGCGACGCGCGAAGGGCTGCAGTCCATTCCGCTCCACATTCGCGAAGCCTCTTACGCGCTCGGCAAGACCAAGGCAGCAACGATTCGCCGTGTGCTTCTTCCATCCGTGAAGGCCAACATCTCGACCGGCGCAGCGCTCGGAATGGGCCGCATCGCCGGTGACACGGCGATCATCGTCGTGCTGCTCGGCGCATCACTGACGCTTGATCCAGAGGGCGACGTCCCCGGGCTGAACGTGCTCAAAGGAACCGGCGGCACGCTCACCAGCTACGTCTACAACAACTCACCAGCAGGTGAAGGAAACGCGCCGCAAAAGGCTTACGCTGCCGCCTTCGTACTACTGCTGATTGTGCTGGCTCTGAACTTTGCCGTTGATCTGATTGCCCGTAGTGGAGCAAAGACCGGACTAGAAACCTCGAGGCTGGGAGCCCGCTGATGATCGACCCGCACGAATCGACAGCGCGTACCGCGCAGACCACAGATGAGCCTGCCAACGGCACGATGCCGCCGCCGATTCGGCGAATCACGCTCGACAGTCAGCCGACGGTCGCGCTGCCGCCATCTCAGGATGCCGTCGCAATCGCCAACACCGGAGACCGCAGCCTCGCTGCCGCCGGTCGACCGGCGCGCGGCGTCGCTGGCCCCGAGCGAATGACGATCTCCGGGCTGAGCGTCTACTACGGTGACAACCACGCCGTCAAGAACGTCTCGCTGCCGATCCGCCAAGGGGAAGTGCTGGCGCTGATTGGGCCTTCCGGTTGTGGCAAAACAACGCTGCTGCGGACACTCAACCGGCTGACTGAGCTGACAGGTTCCGCACGCCGTGAGGGGCTGATCACGCTCGATGGAACCGACATTGATTCGCTCGAAGTGACCGAGCACCGGCGCCGCGTTTCAATGGTCTTCCAGCAGCCCAACCCGTTCCCGATGTCGGTCTTTGACAACGTCGCCTACGCGCTGCGCGAGCAGGGCTCGAAGCGGCCGAAGAAGAAGGTGCTTGAGCCTTACGTCGTCGATGCGCTCCAGCGCGCCGGCCTCTACGACGAGGTCGCCTCGAACCTCGACCACCCGGCTCTGCGGCTCTCGGGTGGTCAGCAGCAGCGGCTCTGCATCGCTCGCGCGTTAGCGGCGCGGCCTGAAGGTCTGCTGATGGATGAGCCCTGCTCGGCGCTCGACCCGAAGTCGACGAACGTGATTGAAGAGCTGATCGTCGAGCTGCGCAAGGAGCTGGCGATCGTGATCGTCACACACAACTTGCAGCAGGCCTACCGCGTTGGTGATCACGTCGCTTTCATGTATCTCGGGGACCTCGTTGAATACGGGCCGACCGACGATCTCTTCGACAACCCGAAGGCCGCGCGGACGCGCGACTACATTGGTGGCGCCTTCGGATGATCTTCCGTTTGGCGATCACATCTGCAGCATTACTGGCAGCGGTCGGCGGGCTCTCTGCCTGCGAGTCGACCCAAGAGACGAGCCAGCGACTCTCGCTCGACGCGAAGAAGCTGCTCAACGTTGAGGGGCTCAAGGTGACGAAGCAGAACGCCAGGATCAAGGTCACCTCGACGACCGTGCTTCACGACCAGTACGGCTCCGCTGTCATCGTCAATCTCGCCAACAGCGGCAAGACACAGCTGGCCGTGCCGATCGCACTCAAGCTGCTCGGTAAGAAGAAGAAGAAGATCTGGGACAACTCGCTGGCCGGGCTCGACGCCTCGCTGATCAGCGCCGCAGCGATCGAGCCGGGGCGCAGCTTCTGGGTCAACAACCAGATTCAGTCGCAGGAGATCCCGCGCAGCGCGACGGCCAAGGTTGGGATCAGCGACACGCCACTCAAGACCGCTCTGCCGAAGATCGCGCTCTCCAAGGAAGCCCTCAACAGCGACGTTTCAGGCGCTTACCTCGGTGGCGTAATCACGAACAATTCGAAGATCACTCAGAAGCGCATTGTGATCTCGTGCATCAGCTCCCGCGGGAGCACGATCAAGGCCGCAGGGCGAGCGATCATCGAGCGCCTGCAGCCAGCGCCGACAAAGAAACCAAACCTCTTCCGCGTCTATTTCATTGGCAACCCGAAGGGCGGAAGCATGAAGTGCATAGCACCACCGACCACACTGACTGGAGAGTAAGAAAACATGTTTAGCGACCAGACCAACGCACCGCAAGTTGGGGTTCCCGGTGACGCCTGCACTACCTGCGGCTCGGCGCTGAGCCCCGACCAGCGCTACTGCCTCTCCTGCGGCACGCGCCGCAGCGGCGCAAACCTCCACTTCCAGCAGATCCTTGCGGCCGACGCCGCGGCCCAGGCCCCGGCCAGTGCCGCCGCACCGGCTGCTGCCGGCGCCACTGGCGGCGCTGCGACGCGCTCATCGATGCCGGCGCTCGCTTCGATCGCCTGCTTGCTGCTGGCGCTTGGCGTTGGCGTGCTGATCGGTAAGTCCGGCAGCGGCTCGGGCAGCGCTGCCACCACGCAGGCAGTCACCGCTGCTCCGCTGGCCACCGATGCTGCCGCCGGGGCTGCTGATGCTGAGGCGACAGCAGCGAAGAAGAAGTCGAAGTCGACGACGAGCGACGCGCCGGCCGCATCAACGGCTGCCAACCCATCGCTCAAGAAGCTTGAAAACCTCTCTCCCGAGCAGTACCAGAAGGAATCGCTGAAGTTGCCGAAGGTGGTCGGAACGGGCGGCGCGCCACCTCCAAAAGACAATAAGGCGCCGGCCGGTGGCGGCTCCTTCGACACGATCGGATAACGATGAGCATCCTTGACAGAGTTCGCAAGAACGGCACACATGGAGCAGCCGACAGCCAGCCCGGGGCCGGCTCTCCGGCGTACACCGAGATGCACGAGCGTCGAGATCAGTTGGCAGCGGTCGTGGCCGAGATGACCTGGGATCTGGGCGGCCTCACCTACGAGATGGCGGTCCGCGACCACTTCCGCATCGACGTTCTAGTCAGGCGCGCAGCAGAGCTGCAAGAGGTGGATGCCCAGCTCGGCGAAGTTGAGCGCCTGCTGGCGGCCGATTACGAGGGAATCAGCGGTGGCTGCCGCGCCTGCGGAGCTCCCCATAGCCGCGGCGCCGTCTACTGCTGGCAGTGCGGCCAGCAGCTGCTGCAGGAGTCTCAGAGCGCGATTGTTACTGGCGTTACGGCGCCAACTGCGGAGATCCCGGCGCAGGCCTCAGCGCCGCTTGAGGTGCCCGAAGCGCCGACGCAGGTGCAGCCGCCAGCGCCGCCACGACAGCCGCCGGCGCCGCCGCGCTGAGCGACGCTGACGCTGGGAGTTGATGGGTGCCAGCTTGCACTGCTGGCGCGCTTGTGAGATCGGAACGTATCTTTTGCCCGTAAAGGGTGTACGTAGTTGACGGTGAAGAAGGGATTTGTCAGATCTTCAGGATCTCTTTACCACCACAGTGATATTTAGTTTTAGAGCGTGATCGAAGGGCAGTGCGACTGAGGTTGCACGCGCAACGATTATCCGCTACAATTCCTACTTAGGACATCGGATATGGAATCAACAATCAACATCTCATCCTCCCTGCCTGACGAGGTACGCGAACCGACCACGGTCGCAGACCCCGTTGATCAGCTGCTGCGGCGTGCGTCGCAGTACCGCCTGCTGCGCCCAACCGAAGAGCTCGAACTCGCAAAGCGGATCGAGCGCGGTGATCTGCGCGCGAAAGAGCTGATGATCAACTCCAACCTGCGCCTCGTCGTTTCGATCGCGCGCCGCTACCAAGGCCTCGGCCTTGGCATGTCGGACCTCGTCCAAGAAGGGATGATCGGCCTGATCCGCGCGGCGGAGAAGTTCGACTACCGCAAGGGCTTCCGCTTCTCGACTTACGCGACGCTTTGGATCCGCCAAGCAATTCAGCGCGGCCTTGACAACACGGCTCGCACCGTCCGCCTTCCAGCCAACGTTGCTCAGCAGACGCGCAAGGTTGAGCGCGTAGCTGCCGACCTTGCAGCGAAGCTGGAGCGCGACCCGACGGCAGAGGAGATCGCCGCTGAAACCGGTTTTGAGCCGGACGAAGTTGAGCGCCTGCGCAAACTTGATACGAAGCCCGCGAGCCTTGACGCCCGCGTCGGCGAGGACGACTCAGCGAGCCTTGGTGAGCTGCTCGACAGCGACGCGCCGACGCCAGAAGAGCAGGTTGGCGAAGACGACGTCTCAGAGCAGATTGACCGCGCTCTCGAAGAGCTTCCGATTGCTGAACGCCAGATGATCGAGCTTCGCTTCGGTCGCAGCGGCGAATCGCCACATACGACCGCGCAGGCCGGCCGTCGCTTGGGCGTAAGCACCGCTGAAGCGCAGCGGCTTGAGAAGCGCGCGCTCTCGCGCCTCGCGACGCTCGAGCGCATCAACGCGCTGCACGACGCAGCCTAATAACGCCGAGCGCGGCTTGTTCGCGCTATCCGTGAACTCTGACCGCGACGCTGCGGCTGTGACCTTGCGCAAACGGATGGTCGGGACGCGGCGCTACGCGGACGCGGAAGCGGTAGGTGACTGTGCGGCCGATCGTCGCCGTGAAGCGGTAGCTCGACCGCCAGCGGCCGCTGCGGTCGCAGCGCAGCCCTTCGGTCTTGATCGGCTGCCAGGCGCGCCGTAGAGGGTTGTAACCCTGAAGTTCAAGCTCGCGCCCCTTCCTGGGCAGGTTGCCGCCGGCGAGCCGGCCGGAGAAGCGCGCTGCCTGGCCGTTGCGCAGCGAGCGGCGAGCGACGTGGATTGTGACGACCGCCGGCACGTCGATCCGAAGCGTGTTGCTGCTGGCGCCGGTACTGGTGATGCTCTGCTCGGCGACGAGCTGAAGCGACCGGCTGGTGCTGGGCGTGAACGTTATGCGCACGCGGCCATCGCCATCGCTTGTTCGCGCCGCCCGCGAGCGCCAGGCGCCGCTGCCGACGCGCTCTCGCAGCTCAACGTCGGTGCCAACCATCGGCAGCCCGCGGCTGTCGAGCAGCAGCCCTTCGACCGTCGTCGCCTTGCCCAGCGCGACGGTCAGCTGATCTTTCGCTGCGCCACGCGAATGTGGCAGCGAGGCACGCAGCGTCGGGTGCATCCGAAGTGGCAGCGTTATCAAGCCGGGCGAACCGTCACCAAACTGCGTGATCATCCCCTCGTTCCCGGCGCAGTCCACGACGCGGAAGCGTGCTTGGTACTCACCTGCCGGCAAGCGATCATCGGGGACGAGCCCGGAGACCGAGCGCGACTCGGCGTGACCCTCTACGTACTCCCAGTTGCGCTCACCAACGCGGCGCAGCTCAAGCACTGCCGAAGCGATGCAACCTTCGTCGACGCTGGCCGTTAGGCGACGTGGGTCGCTGGCTTCAGGGCGCACCAGCGAGCCGGTCGGGCGGTGGCGGTCAATCCGGTAGCTGACAGTCTGCGGCGCGCTCGCGTTGCCGGCGACGTCAACGGCGCGAGCGCTGACGGCATGGATGCCGTCGCCGGCCAAGCTGATTGGCGCGCTTGCGCCGCGTACGCGCTGGGGCGGGTCATCGTCAATCTGATATTCGACATAGCCGCCGCTTTCGGCCCGCTCGGAATCGGGTGCGGCGCTCATCCCCGAAAGCCCAGCCTGGTCGGTTCCCTTCGCCAGCAGCTCGATCGGCCTCGGGAACCACTCCTCGCGGCGCGGCTGCTCCCCGGCCGCCGGCGCAAGCGTGAGCGTCGGCGGGCTGCGGTCGATTCCCACCTCGGTGCGGCCAAATTCGCTGGCCGCCACGCCAGCGCCGCTGATTGCGCGTGCAGTAACGGTGGTCGTACCTTCCGGCAGCTCGCCGAGGCTGACAGTTGCCTTCTCGCCGCCAACGCTCGGCGTTGAGCCAGGAGCTGAGCCATCACTACTCACGGCGTAGCCCGCGATCCCTGAAGGCCCCTGCGGCGCGCCTTGCGAAGGGCTCAGCTGAACGGCTGCAGGCGCACGGCCGTCGCTCCAGCGCTTGACTCCTGAGAGCTGCGACTGGCCTGGAACTACTGGGTCATAGCGAAGCGGAGCGGACCACTCGCTTGCCTGCCCCGCACGCAGCGCGTCGCTGGCAGTAACTCGCGCGTGCCACTCGCCGGCGGCAGGCAGGTTGACGCTGAGCGCCGGCGTGGGCGCGGCGGCGCCCGACCGGCAGTCGCTGCCGTCGGTGCGGCAAAGCTCCCATCCGAGCGACCGCACGCCCGAGCCACCGGCTCCATCGCTGGCGTCGACCGCTAGCGCTGGGTTGACGTCGGCGCTCCAGCCGCCGCCACCGCTGCGCTCCGGCCGCGCGACTACCGGCGCAGTGTTGTCGACCCTAATCTGCGCCTGCTGATCGGCGCCGTTGCCGGCCGCATCGACGGCACGAGCGACGACGCTGTGGGAGCCATCGCTTAGCCGCCGCGTGTCAATCATCGCTTCTGCACCACCGTTTGGGCAGGGAGACATCGAATACTGGTCGCATTGGTGCTCGCCGCCGCCGACCGTCGTGCCATCGACGCTGACGCTGGCGGTTCGAACCCCCGCCGGGTCGCTGGCGACAAAGCCGCTGGCAAGCGAACCGGCGACCCAGCTGTCGCCACTGGCCAGCGCACCACGCATCGCCCCCATTGCGGGAGGCGCGTCATCGCGAACCTGAAGGATTACGTCGCTCAGCGTGGTCGTCGCCTGCACAGCGTTGCGGCGGCAGCCGCTGCCGAGCGCGCAGATCACCAACAGGCGCAGCCGCGTTGTCGATAGGCCGTCGAGCGTGATCGGCAGGCTCGGCGCGCCGCCCCAAGCGCACGGGAAGGGAATCCCGCACCAGCGGTAGCCGCTGTCGTCGGCGATACCTGCGCGCCAGCCGTCTAGATTGGCGCCGGCTTTCTGGTCATAAGCGGTCGCCCTGGCTCGCAGACCGGTGATCACGCTGCCGGCCGGGGCAACGGCCTCCAGTGCTCCCCAAGTGAACGCGCCTGCGATGCCCTGTCCGAGCCCGTTGCGGACCTGCATTCCCAGCAGCGGGGCGGCGTCGCAGGAGCCGTTGGCAGCGACCATCGAGGAGCCGGCGCTTTTAAACGAGCGGTTTATGCCGCTGCCGTCGCAGGCGCGCACCTCGTAACTGCCGGCATCGGCGCCGGTGGCGAAGATCAACATCGCCAGTAGCGTGATCAGCGCAGCGGCCGAGATGATCAGAGAACGAATGGGCGTCACCCCAGCCTTAGGCGCAGGCCAGCAAACTTCGCCCCCCTCGGGCTGCTTCAATCAGACGACAGCCAACAAGGAGCCTTCGACGATGATCGCAAGCGGCAAAAAAGCACCGGCCTTCAAACTTCCCGACGAGAACGGCGAACAGCTCTCGCTGAGCGATTTGAAGGGCGAAACCGTAGTTCTCTACTTCTATCCGAAGGCCTCAACGCCGGGCTGCACGACGCAGGCCTGCGGCGTTCGCGACCACCTCAAGGACTACAAGAAGGAAGGCGTGCGCGTGGTAGGCGTCTCCCCCGACCCGGTCGCCAAGGTGAAGAAGTTCCACGACGCGCAGAAGCTCAACTTCACACTGCTGGCCGACGAAGACCACGCCATCTGCGAGAAGTACGGCGTCTGGGCCGAGAAGTCGATGTACGGCAAGAAGTACTGGGGCGCGCTGCGGACGACCTTCATCATCGATGGCACGGGAACGGTTCGCCACGTGATCGAGAAGGTCTCACCGAAGACCCATGACGAAGACGTGCTCGAAGCGCTGGCCACGCTGTGAGCGTGCGCGCCGCAACAACAGCGATGATGCGGTGATGAGCCTTCCGGCAGCGGTGATCTTCGACAACGATGGACTGACGCTAGACAGCGAGGAGCTGTGGACGCAGTCCGAACAGAAGCTCTTCGCAGCGCACGGGATTGAGTTCAACGACGAGCACAAGATTGCTTTGCTCGGGAACTCCGGCCCGCACGCGGCGACAATCCTCGCTCGTGAGCTTGGGCGCCCCGATCAGGAAGGGCCGGCGCTGGTCGAGGAGATGAACCGGCTTGTTTACGTGGCGCTGGAGGACGGCTGCGAGCCGATGCCCGGAGCAGTAGAGCTGCTGACGGCGCTCGGCGCTGCAGGCGTGCCGGTGGCGCTCTGCTCCAATTCGCCGCGGGGCTTCGTTGATCGTGCGATCGCCGCCGCCGGCGTGGCCGACTTCTTTGGCACGATCGTCACGGCCGAAGACGTCCCGCTTGGCAAACCGGCTCCAGACCCGTACCTTGAGGCTGCGCACCGGCTCGGCGCCGCGCCGGGGCAATGCGTCGCGCTTGAGGACTCGCCGCCCGGCGCTGCCAGCGCCGCCGCGGCGGGGATGACTGTTTATGTGATCCCCTCCTTTGAGGACGCCGATTTCGCTGGCGCTGAGGACCAGGTCTTTAGCTCACTGGGCGATCCGGCGCTGCTGGCCGCGATCGGCCTTGCCACGATCTAAAGGCGCTAACAGACCAGCGCAGGTAACCGGCGGCGCGCGCCGTACCCTTGAGCAGTGAAGATCGCAGCGATTACCGACATCTTCCAGCGAATCTACGAAGCGGCCCGCAGCTTCGTAGACAGCTTTGCTCAGGTTGAAATAATCCCGCTGCTGCTGGGGATGGTGATCTTCGTCCTCTACCTCTCGATGCGCGCGCTGGCGCTTTACAACACGCTCGGCGCCGCCTACCCCGAGGAGCGGATTCCTTACCGCAACATCTGGGGCGCCTACATCGCCGCCTACGGTTTTAACAATGTTGTTCCCGCGCGCGGCGGCGACATCATCAAGTTTTTCCTCGTCAAGGTCTCGGTGCCGCAATCGACCTACCCGGCGATCGGTGCCGCCTTCGTCGTTGAGTCGATCTTCGACCTGACGATCGCGATCCCCGTCCTAACGTTCGCCTTCAGCGAAGGGGTGTTCCCGAACACGCCTGAGCTGCCGAAGATCGGGACGCTCGACCTCTCGTTCCTCTCGACCGACCCGCAGCTAACGCTCTTCATCGTCACCGGCCTGACGCTGGCGGCGCTCGTCGCCTTCGCCTTCCTCTCGCGCCGCGTCGTCGCCTTCTGGTTCAACGTCCGACAAGGCTTCACAATTCTGAGCGACTGGCGCCGCTACCTGCGCGAGGTGTGGCTGGTGCAGTTCGGCGGCTGGCTGCTGCGCTGCGCAGCCTTCTGGCTGCTGCTTGACGCCTTCGGCATCGGTGGCTCGGTCCGCAACGTGATGCTGGTGCTGGGGATCAACGCCGTCGCGGCGCTGGTGCCGTTCACACCCGGCGGCGCAGGCGTTCAGCAGGCGCTGCTGGTGACCGTCTTTGGCACGGCCGCAGTCGTAGCTGCCTATTCGGTGGGGCAGCAGGTTGCGATCGCCGTGATCTCGATCGCCGTCGGCTTCCTCGCGCTGCTGACGATCTTCGGCTTCCGCTCGTTTGGCGACGTAAGGCGCGCCGGCAAGGCGCACCGCGCCGAAGAGAAGGCCGTGGGCGGCGACTAGCGCAGACCCTGACGGGCCTCGCGCACCAGCGCGACGGCCTCAGGGAAAACGGTCGCCATCAGTGAGCGGATCTGCTCAGACTGCTCGGCGTTGGTGCCCTGCACGTTGAGGCGGCCGATCGCGGCAACCGTCATGTCGACGGCGAGTTTGATCGCGTTATCGGCCCACGCGAGCGTTTGCTGGCTCGACATCTGCTCCGCGAACTCAGCCATGCGGCGCTGAAGCTCGTCCGGGTCACCGAAGATGTCGCCAAGTCCGCCAGAGCCTTCCATGCTGTAATTCTAGCGATGATGCCGAGCGCCGCTGGAGCAGGAGTGCAGCTTCACTACTTCAGCAGCGGTGGAGGGAGACCATTGCTGGGGATTCACTCCATCGGTGGCGCGGCCGCGAGGCTCGGCTCGGAGCTGGCGCCGCTGGCCGGCCGCAGCCGCGTGATCACCTACGACCGCCGCGGATATGGCAAAAGCGAAGCGCCGGAACCGTATTTAGCTACGACGGTAACCGAGCAGAGCGAGGACGCAGCGGCGCTGCTGCTGGCGCTCGGCGTTGGCCCGACACTGCTGGTTGGCGTTGGCTTTGGCGCGCTGATCGCGCTTGATCTTTGCCTACGCCGGCCTGAACTGGTTTGCGCTGCGGTGCTCGCCGACCCGCCCGTCTACTCGCTCGAGCTTGAATCGACGCGCGAGCTGGCCGATCAGCGCGGCGCGATCGAAGCGGCGCTGCTGGCGGGCAGCACTGACCGGGCGATCGAAGCGCTGCTTGGAGCCAACGCCGATGGCGACCTGCTGGCCAGCGCGCAGGCCAATAGCGGCGCCTGCTTCGCCGACTACGGTGGGCTCGCGAGCCTAGAGCTAACACACCGTCGGATGCGCGACTGTCGGCTTCCAATCAAAATCCTCTCGGCGCCCAGCGCATCGGCGCCGCTAACGCGGATCGCAGCCGAGCTTGACGGGCTGCTCGGCAACTCGGAGCTGCTTAGAGACGGCGGCCTCGCTGCCGCGGCCGAGGCGCTGCTCGATTGAGCCGCTCGGCGCGTAGACTTCTTTCCCAATGAGTCCACTCCTACCGCAGAAGGCGCCGCCCCGCCCGCCTCAGGATCCTGAGATCACACTGGCCTGGGAAGCGGCCAACCGCAAGCGTGCCGCGGCCTGCGCTTGGGCAGCCGGGCTGCTGACAATTGTTGGCGCGACGCTCTCCAGCCTCGGGCTCTCGGGGCTGCCGACTTTCGACAACGAAGCGGTAACGGCAACCGACGCTATCCGTGACTTGATCGCCGGCAATGCGATCCCGCCCGGGCGGATCGCGCTTCAGGCCGAGTGGCTTAGTAGCCGCCTGACGATGCCGATCATCGGCACCGTTCTCTACGGGATCGGTTCGCTGCTGATTTTCGGTGTTGTCGCATTCCTTTTCAAAGCGATCCGCGCGCGCAACCCTGGCTTTGGCCAGCTAACGCTGATCGCAGGGGCCTTCGGCGCTGTCGCCTTCGGAGTTGGCCGCACCGTTGCGCAGATGAGCTACTACTTTGGAATTGCCAGCTTTGATGGCGGCAACAACTTCGAGGCGACCGAGGCGCTGACCGGCGGCGCCTTCGTGGCTGGACAGATCTTCTGGCAGCTCGGCGCTTTCGCAATTGGCCTAGCCTTCATCATGCTTGGCCTGAACGCAATGCGCGTTGGTCTACTTACGCGCTTCATGGGAGTGCTCGGGATGATCGTCGGCGCCACCTTCATCCTGCCGCTCGACCAGCAGGGTGTGCTGCGCGCCTTCTGGCTAGGGGTCGTCGGCTTCATCTTCATTCTGCGCTGGCCGGGGGGAAGAATCCCGCCGGCTTGGATCAGCGGCAAGGCCGAGCCGTGGCCAAGCATGGCCGCTGCGCGGGCGCAGAAAGCTTCAGGCAATCCGCCTGATTCTGCGCCGTCGCCAACGCTGCCGCCGGTTGCCAGCAACGGCAGCGGCGAAGCGGAGACCACTGGGCAGCTGCGCAAGAAACGCAAGCGCAAGAATTAGTCGCTCCAGCTGAGCTAGGCTACGGCGATGGCCCTAGAGAGAGCTTCCGCTTCAACAACCGTTCTAGTCACCGGCGCCTCGTCGGGGATCGGCTCCGAAATGGCCCGCGAGCTCGCTTCGCGCGGGCACGGCGTCACACTTGTCGCGCGCCGCACCGACCGGCTTGAAGAGCTGGCCGCTGAGCTGGCCGAGCAGCACAAGATCACGGCAACCGTGATCCCATGCGACCTTGGCGACGCTGTCGCCCGCGCCGAACTGCTCGAAGGGCTGCAAGCGGGGCCCGCTCTGGCCGGGCTCTGCAACAACGCCGGTTACGGCATCAGCGGCAATCTCGTCAGCAACGATGCCGACCGCGAGCGTCAGATGGTCGAACTAAACGTTGCAGCCGTCCACGACCTTACCGTTCGCGTGCTGCCAGGGATGCTCGAGCGCGGCAGCGGCGCGATCCTCAACGTCGCCTCGACGGCCGCCTTCCAGCCGCTGCCCGGCTTCGCCAGCTACGCGGCAACTAAGGCCTTCGTGCTCTCGTTTTCGGAAGCTTTGAACGCCGAGCTCTCAGGCAGCGGTGTGAGCTGCTCGGCGCTCTGCCCCGGCCCGGTCAAGACGGAGTTCGCGACCGTCGCCGGCAGCACGATGATGGAAGATTCACTCCCCGACTTCACGCTCGTCTCGCCCGAAGAGGTCGCGCGGAAGGCGATCGACGCGATGGAGAGCGGCAGCCGCACCGCGATTCCCGGAATGGCGAACCAGGTTCAAGCACTACTCGGCCGGATTGCGCCGCGCTCGCTGGTGCTGCCGCTGGCGAGCAGGATCAGCGGCAAGTAAGGCCCGGTTAGGCGCTGCGCGCCTCGCTTCGCATCTCGCTGAGGATCCGCTCGAGCCGAGGCTCGGCCTGATCATCGACGTGGACCATCGCCGCGGCGACGGCCGGGTGGTGCTGGGCGATAGCGCGCTGCATCTCGTGCGCGACGGCGCGGTAGCTGGGGTGCCCTTCGCGGCCCGAGCGAAGCTCAATTAGCTGCATCGCCTCGCGCGCGTTGCAGTCGAGGATGAATCGAATCCGGTAGCCAAGGCAAAGCGCGTAAGGCGCCGCGTCGCTCTGGCCCCCGTCGGCAAGGCGCTGATACTCCGCCGCCGACGCATCAAGGCCGCGCTTGTAATCGTCGGCAACACCGGCCTGCTCAAGCTCGTCCGGCACGCCGGCGCCAAGCTCGGGGCCCAGCGTCTGCCACTGCACTGTCAGCATCCGGTGGCGCTGCAGGTCACGGAACGCGCCGTAGTCAGCGACGATCTCAAAGCGGTAGCGGACGGCCTCAAAGCCGCGGCCGGGGCGATGGCGGCGGTTGGCGCGCGCGCCAACGAAGTCGCTCAGCATCGCCGCCCGCTCGTCGCCGCTGAGCCTCTCCACCGCGCTACGGATCGAGGCCTCGCTAGCGCGCGACTGCTCGAAGACCAGCGCGCAGAGAAGATCCTCTTCAGTGCCGTCAACGTGAGTTAGCTTCACCGACGGGCCGTCGTCAGCATCGTCCCCACCGCTCAGCTCAAGCCGCTGCGCCCAGTCGCTGCCAGCGGCGCTGCGCTGCTCCAAGTATTCGATCCACTCGCCACCGCGATCGGCGCGCTCAACGCGCGAGACGAAGCTCGGCATCACCTGTTTGAGCGTCGCCAGCAGCCTCCGGCCATAGTCGCGCGCCTCGGGCAGCGGGTCTGCGAGCAGGTGGAGGATCAACTGCTCATAGCTTTGGCCGGAGGCAAAGATCCCCATGTGCGAGAGCGAGCTGGCCGGCAGCAGGCCGCGCAGCAGATCGAGCGCCTTCGCTTCGAGCGCGCGGGCGTGAGCGCCCTCAGAAACCCCGTCGGCGGCTGGAAACTGCTCCGCTGCCCAGGCTGAGACGGCCGGAATGGCGGCCGAATAGCTACTGAAGAGGCTGTCCATCGTCTGCTCGTACTCAGGCCCGAGGGAAGCGTCGCGGTAGTAGCGGTAGCCGAGCCCGGCAACTTCGCCGTCGTAACGGATGTAGCGCGTCGATTGCTCCAGGTAGGAGGCCAAGCGTGGCCGTTGGAGAATCTTCGTCAGCACGTTCGAAACCCACTCGCAGGCTACGTGGGCGCCACCGAGCTGGGCTACCGAATCGTCACCGTAGCCAAGGAAGATCGTGTCGTAGAGCTCTGAGGCGCGCTTGCCTTCATCGCGCTCCCAGTCGCCTCCGCTTTTAGGCAGCGAATCGGCGAACTCGTCGAGGAAGAGGCGCCTCAGCGTGCCGTCGTAGCGCGAATAGCGGGCAAAGAGCGCGCCCTTCACCGTTTCAGGCAGGTTGACGAGCGCAAAAACGGAGTCGTCGAGATTCGTGAAGTGTGGCTCTAGGCGGGCCACTTCGGCGGGGGTAAAGCTCTCGATCGGGTAGTCCACGGGGAGCCGAACCGTAGCGCGCTGAGCGGCGCGCTCGCTAGCTCAGGCCGAGGCCGCGAGCGGCGCTGGCGACAAGATTGAAGACCGGCTGGGGAATAATGCCGAAGACCAGCACAGCGGCCGCGAGCACTACGCCGACGAGCGTCAGCTCCCGGCCGGCGTTGCCAGTCACAGCATCGGCCTCAGAGGCACCGCCGGCGAGCACCGGCACACCGCTGGCAGCGTCGCTGCCGGGCTGCGTCTCGCCACGCCAGATCGTCGCCACGACCGGCAGGTAGTAGGCCATCGAGATCACCGAAAGAACCACCAGAACGGCGGCAAGCCAAGCGTAATCGGCGCCAGCGGCCGCTTCAACAAGGCGCAGCTTGCCCATGAAGCCAGCGGTCGCCGGGATACCGGCGAGGCTCAACATTGAGATTGTCATCACGACCGCGAGCACCGGGCGCTCAGTGCCAAGGCCACGCAGCGCCGAAATATTGTCGCCCTCAGCGGTCTCGCGCTCGCGCGCAATCACGACCGTGAAGGCCGCAAGATTTCCAAGGCTGTAGAGCACGAGGTAGGCGCAGATTGCCTGCACGCCAAGGTCGGTCACGAGCACGAAGCCGACGAGGATGTAGCCGGCCTGAGCTATCGACGAGTAGCCGAGCATCCGCTTCATTGACGGCTGGCGCAGCGCGCCAACGTTGCCGATGACCATAGTGACCAGCGCAATCGCAACCCAGATCGGCTGCCAAGCCTCGACCGCCGGGCGCACGGCAACGTCGAAGAGGTGGGCAGGTCGGCCGACAACGGCGGCGCCGCGCGTTCGGAGCGCGGTGTCCTTGTCAGCCAATACAGCAGGTAGAAGAAATATCCCGCAATGGCGAACTGTGCGGCAAAGCACACA
>SYIT01000088.1 GCA_005798685.1 Actinomycetota bacterium
ACGAAGCCGCAGCCCGCTTCGAGCACCTGCTCGACGTACCAGCGGGTCGCGTCTTCAGAGCCGACGGGAAGGTAGGAGACGACGACGTCGGTTCGCGTCTCGCGCAGGATCGTCGCAATCTCGGCGGTCTCGCCCGGAGCCTTCGTGATCTTCTCCTTGGCGTACTTGCCGATCCCGTCGAGCGTCATGCCGCGGTAGACCGGCGCGCCAATCTTGGCAGGAACTTTGGCGAACTTCATCGTGTTGTTCGGGTTTGCCCAGATCGCCTTGCCGAGGTCCTTGCCGACCTTCGTGCGGTTGATGTCGAAGGCGCAGGTGAACTCGATGTCGCGCACGTGGTAGCCGCCGAGGTCTGTGTGCATCAAGCCCGGAACTTCCTTATTCGGGTCAGCCTTGCGGTAGTGCTCGACTCCTTGAACGAAGGCGCTGGCGCAGTTGCCGACGCCGACGATCGCCACGCGGACTTTGTCCTGCTGGTAGCGGGCGCGGCCATTGGCGGAGGTGCCGTTGTTGGAAGCTGTTCGTACTGGGCTGGAGCTCACGTGAATCCTTTTCGATGGTCTGGCTTGGGGAGTAACCCCGCAGGAACCTTACCGTTACAGCCCGGTTGGATCTTCTAGCTGCGATGAGGCGCTGATTAGCTTGCCGCGCACGTGGAAGACGCGCTGGAGCGTCGTAACGATCCCGATTGCAGCCAGCAGGATTACGGCCGGGGCGAGCAGTGAGAAGTCGCCAAGTCCAAGGCCGTCGACGAACAGCAGTCCTACGGAAAGGATTACGACGCGCGTCGCGCGGCTGCCGATTCCGACCTTGCAATCAACGCCGAGCGCCTCGGCGCGGGCGCGGGTGTAACTGACCATCACCGAAGCGAGGATCGCGACGGCGCAGATCGCTGCCTCGGTCCCGTTGCCTTGCTGGGCGAAGTGGTAGGCGAGCGCCGCCAAGACGACACCCTCCTCAACGCGGTCGAGCGTGGAGTCAAGGAAGGCGCCAAATGGAGAGCCTTTGCCCGACATCCGCGAGTAGCGCCCGTCTAGCGTGTCGCAGATTGAGCCGATGATGTAGGCGACGCCGCCGAGCACGATCATGTCGGCAAAGATCAGTCCCGCTGCGACGAGGCATAGCGCGAAGCCGGTCAGCGAGATTGCGTTTGGCGTCAAGCGTGATTCAATCAAGGCGTCGCGCATCGCTTCGCGCCGCTCGCCGGGGACGCGGCTACTCATAGGTTGTCGCCGGCCGATGAGCAGTAGGAGCTCTGCTCGGCCATCCGTTCAACGTCAAAGCGCGCGGCGATTGAGATTGGCCCGGGGCGCACCGGCGTGACCTCGGTCCAGCCGCCTTTCGCGCTGGCTAGGCAGGCAGATCCCTCGGTCACCGTGAAGTAGCCCGTCCAACGCACGCGGACGATCATAGGTGCGGCGCGGTGCGCTTGGATTGTGAAGTTGTCGCGGCCGAGCCTGACGAGCTCGCCGGGGCCCGTCAGTAGCGGCTTGTGGTCGGTCACTTCGTACACTTTCCAGTCGGCGCTGCCCCAGATTGGCCTCAGCCAGCTCGGCTGCGAGGCGATCACGGCCAGCTCGCGGCGGCTGCTTGGATCCGGCGCTGCGTCGGGAACGGCAACGTAACGGACTGCGTTTTGCCCCAGCCAGCGGTGGTATTCAGCGGCGCTGAACGGTTTATCCTTGCGGTAGAACAGATCTCCGTATTTCGTGTCAAGCTGCGTCGACCAACCACGCGCGAGCGTGATGTGAGGCGCAAGGTAGGCTGCCTCCCAGTGGGCTCGCGTGAACGGCACTTCGACGCGGAAAGGCTGATCGCCCTTTGTCTTGAAGTAATCGATTAACGGCTGGTGATAGACCGCCGCCGTAGATGGGTCGACCGCTCCCTTGGCTGTTTCGCGCAGCGGCCCAAGCAGCTGCCAGCAGGCGACGGCGGCGGCGATCAAGACGACGACGCGAAGATGTTTCAGCGGTATTGGGCGGCTCAAGATCAGCGCGATCAGTAGCGGGCCGGCGCAGAGCACTCCGAGCCTGGCGACATTCTCTCCGAGCGGCGAGGGAATCAACGAGACGAGGATGCAGGTCGGCGCATAGAGCCAAGCGCCAATCTGAAGCGCGCGGCGCTTGGGGCCCGCCAATAGTGCGATCGCGATCGTCGCCGCGACCGGAATTATCGTGCTGCGCAGCGGGTAGGGCTGCACTCCCCCTTCCGGAAAGCCCAGCGCCATTACCAGCACGGTGATCGTGCTGGCAACCGCCGCTGCCGCAGCGGCGCGTGAACGCTCGGCGACTGCGATCGCGGTCGCGGCGAGCACGACGAAGGCGCCGGCAACCGGGCTGGCGGCGGCGCAGGTCACGGCCGCGGTCAGCGCCAGCGCCGTCTTTTTGCGATCGAGCGCCAGCAGGCAGGCAAGGCCGAACGTCACGCCGAGCGCGAAGGTGATCCGCCCGATCATCAGGTCGCCGACAGCGGCGAAGGCGAACCAGACCGTCGCCCAGCGCGCTGCCCGCGCCGGGAAGTGGGCGCTCATCAGCCGCTCAAACAGAATCGCCGATGCCGTGACGGCGAGCGCGCCGAGCAGCCGCGGGCCCAGCAGCGCCGCGAGCGGCGGGAAGAGCAGGCTGTAACCAGGCAGGTTGTGGCCGCCGTACCAAGACGAATTCCAAACGAGGAAGCCTTCGCTGCGGAAGAGTGTCGCCCTGAAGACCTGCGCAGCTAAGTCCGGCGTCGGTGGGGCGAGCAGCAGCCAGAAGGCTGCGAGCGCCGCAGCCAAGATCCAGATCGGTGCTGCAGCGCGCTCGCGGGCGAACGCCGTACTCATAGCCCGATCATACTCTCGCGGTCGCCGCTTACCGAATGAATTGTTACCGAGCGTTGAAGAAGTCGGCGACCTTTTCGATCACGTCGGGTCTGTCAAACCAAGGCCAGTGGCCGGCGTCGGGCAGGTGAATCACTTCGCTCGGCCCGCCGAGAGCTGCTGCGTAGTCGTCTGCGAAGTGGCTCGGGAGGTAGGGGTCGTGGTCGCCCCAGATGATCAGCGCAGGGCATTCGATTACGGAAAGATTCTCCCCGAGCGCCGCGAGCTTCTTTTCCGGGCTCGTGCGGTAGAGCTCGAGGATTGCGCGCTGTGTTCCTTGATCGAAGTGGTCATCGACTGAGCGGATGAACCGATCCGGCAGCGGGCCTGGCTTGAAGTTCGCTTCGCGCGAGAGCTGTTTGAAGACGAAGCGGTTGCTGGAACCCATCAACAGCTCACCGACTGCTCGCGTTCGCCAAGCGCGGGCAAGGCGATGCCATCGGTAGCCCGGTAGCAGTGGCACGGCGTTGATGATCACCAGCCTCTCAACCTTTTCTGGGAAGCGCTGTGCCCAGCTCAGCCCAACGGCGCCCCAGTCGTGAACGATCAGCTGGACCTTCTCCAGTCCGTGGTGCTCGCAGAACCATTCGACGAAGCGGTCGTAGCCTTCAGGGGTGTAGTCGCGGTTGCCGCGCTTGGAGCTGCGGCCAAAGCCGGGCAGGTCGGGAGCGAAGCCGCCGGTCAGCGCGAGGAACTGGGTCCAATCACCACTGTTGCTCGGAACACCGTGGAGGTAGAGCGGTGGCGTTGCTGGGCTGGGGCCGCTGCGCCAGAAGATCGGCTCTCCGTCAATAATTTCGGTCTCTTCGCTGAGCGCCACCATCGCCTCGCGCAACCTATCATCAGGCCGATGGCGATCCGCATCCCAACCGTGGCGCGCAAGGATTGGAAGCCGCCAGCGGCGCGCCGCGTCGCGGCGATCCGCCAGCGGCTGCGCGAGGTCTATGGCGTTCCCCTGATTGAGCCGCACGGCGACCCGCTCGGCGAGCTGATTCTGACGGTGCTCTCGCAGTCAACAAACGATCGCAACCGCGACGTTGCTTTCATCCGCCTGCGCAGTCGCTTCGTGAGCTGGGAGCAGGTTCGAGCGGCGCCTGTAGATGAGGTTGAGGCGGCAATTCGCCCCGGCGGAATCTCGAAGGTCAAGTCTCAGCGGATTCACGACATTCTCGAAGCGATCGGTGATCCACTCGACTTGGAATGGATGCGTGAAGCGCCGCTGGCTGAGTCGCAGGCCTATCTCTGCGCGCTTCCCGGCGTTGGCCGCAAGACGGCGGCCTGCGTGCTCTGCTTCTCATTTGGTCTGCCCGATGTGCCGGTTGACACGCACGTCTCGCGCGTTGGCATGCGGCTCGGTTTGCTGCGCCCTGGCGCCCCGTTTGAGGAGCTCCACGACGAGCTTGCTCGAATCACGCCGGAAGGGGCTGCGCTCGAATTCCACATGAATTTGCTGCGCCACGGCCGCCGTACCTGCCACGCCCGCAAGCCCGACTGCGGCGGCTGTGCCTTGGCCAGGATGTGTCCCTCGCGGGGGATCTGAGAAGGGCACTAGACAGACCGCATATATCTGCTACACTTCGACTAAGATTTTGTGGCAGGTCTCCCTTAGGTTTGGGCGCTCGGCCGTTAAAGGTTCGCCAATAAGGCCTCATTGAATAAGGAGCAGGATAAGAACATGGGCAAGATCATCGGAATTGACCTCGGTACCACCAACTCTTGTATGTCGGTCCTCGAAGGCGGCGAGCCGACCGTGATTGAGAACTCTGAAGGCGGTCGCACGACCCCTTCTGTCGTCGCCTTCACAGACGCCGGCGAGAGGCTCGTCGGCACCGTCGCCAAGCGCCAGGCGGTAACCAACCCGACCAACACAGTCTTCTCAATCAAGCGCTTCATGGGTCGCAAAGAGGCCGAAGTGAAGGAAGAAGAGTCGATGGTCCCTTACAAGGTGATCTCAGGCCCCAACGGCGACGCGCGCGTTGAGGCTGCCGGGGAGGAGTACAGCCCGCCGGAGATCAGCGCGATGATCCTCGGCAAGCTCAAGGCCGACGCCGAGGCCTACCTCGGCGAGGCGGTTGACGGCGCCGTAATTACCGTTCCTGCTTACTTCAACGACGACCAACGCCAGGCAAC
>SYIT01000089.1 GCA_005798685.1 Actinomycetota bacterium
CGCCGCGATCGAGGGCTGGTGCCTGGCCGGCGGTATGGAACTGGCGCTTTGGGCCGACCTGCGGATTGCCGCTCAGTCGGCCCGCTTCGGCTTCACCGAGCGCCGCTTCGGCGTGCCTCTGATTGACGGCGGAACGCAGCGGCTGCCGCGGATCGTCGGCCTTGGCCGCGCAATGGACCTTGTCCTCACCGGCCGCGTGATCGACGTCGACGAAGCGAAGGAGATTGGCCTCGTCAACGAGAGCGTCGCCGACGGCTCGGCGCTGGAGCGGGCACTCGAGCTGGGCGAGCAGATCGCCGGCTTCCCGTGGGTCACTATGATCGCGGACCGCGAATCAACGCTTGAGGCGCAAGGCTTGCCACTGGCCGAAGGGATGGCGCGCGAAGCTGCGCGCGGCACCGGAACCGTGATCGAAGGTGCCGCCGGCGCGGCGCGCTTCGCCGCCGGCGAGGGCCGCCACGGGGCCGGCGTCGAAGGAACGGCAGGCGACTGAGCTGGCGCGAAGAGTGAGTGGGCGGTATCGGATTCGAACCGATGACCCCCTGCGTGTAAAGCAGGTGCTCTAACCAGCTGAGCTAACCGCCCAGAGGCATGATCGCATGCTCGGGCGCGCGAGTGATTGGTAGTTCCTCATCGCTGCGCCTATGTGGTAAATATTCGCCAATGGGTCTCACCCACCGCCTAGTACGTTCGCTGCGCTTGGTAGCGGTCCTCGCGGCCGCTTTCGCTCTGTCGGCGAGCGCAACTAGCGTCGCTTACCCGGCGCACATCGTCACCGATCTGAACCACGTGACGACCGTCACGACGGAGACCAAGGCGCAGAAGCTCTATAACTCACTGATCGCGCTGAAGCTTCCGTCGGCTTGGCCATTCGCTTCCTATGGCGCGATCTCGTCCGGAGGAGTTCGGCTCGGCAACGTCAACGTCGAGCTGGGTGCCGGCACATCGCAGTACGCGGGCAGCCAGTTCGTCACCTTCCAGCCGCCATCTCTGACCGGTTTGACGGCCGAGCTTGACGCGCGCGGCATCAAACACGGACCGCCAACGCCGATCAGCGCAGGCAGTCAGCTGCTGTACACGCTGATTGAGCTGCCGACCTACTCGCAGGTCAACAAGCTCGCCGCCCAGTTCTGCGTCTACAACTTCCCCAGCGGCCGTCCGAGCCGCGTAGCACCGCCCAATCGGGCTGGGATCGTCAATGTCTCGCGCGTCGTGATCAACGCCAAGAACCCGAGCTTCTGGAAGAAGCTCTTCGCACCATCGTCACCCTCCGCGAGCGACACCTATCGCCTGCCCGGCGGGCCGCTGGTTCAGCTTCAGCGCGGGCGCAGCAATTCAGTCTCGGCGCTCGACGTTCGTGTCAAGAACGTTGCTGCCGCGGCGCGGGCGTTCAAGGCCGTCGGCATCTCGGCACGGGGCCACATTGCGAACGTTGGCTCGATCCGGCTTCGCCTGCTGCCAGCGAGCGGTTCGGCAGTTACCGGCAACCGCTAACCGGCGGGCTTGTCGGCCTCGGCCACGGCGAAGTCGAAGAAGTCTGTTACGACGCCGGTCTTTGGCCCGACCGAGGAGCGCATCACGTGCCAGGGCCGGCCGGGAGGGACGTTCGTCAGTGGAATTACTGCCAGTGAGCCGCTCTCCAATTCCCCGGCGACCGAGTCGCGGGCGAGGAATGAGACTCCAAGGCCTGACTTAACGGCCTGCTTGATCGCGCCGTTCGAGCCAAGCGTCAGTGTGCTGACGGTTAGCCCGTTGGCCGCGATGTAATCCTCGTTGGCCGTCCTCGTTCCCGAACCTTGCTCGCGCAGCAGCCAGCGGCTGCCGTTCAGTTCGGCCGCCGTGACCGTTGATTTTTTCGTCAGCGGCTCGTCCGGCGCACCGGCCAGCACCAGCTCGTTGGCTCGCACCGACTGCGACTTGATTCTTCCCTCGCGGCCGCCGCTCGGCGGCCGCCCTACAAAAGCGATGTCGGCTTCGCGGCGCAGCAGCAGCTGCAAAACGCGCTCGCGATTGCCGACCGCGAGCGTCAGGTCAACGTCGTGGTTGCGCGAGGCGTACCGCTTAAGCAGCACCGGCACGAACGACTCGGCGGCAGTCGTCACGGCGGCGATCCGCAGGCCGCTGCCGGCAGTGCCAGAAGCTTCAACGGCGGCCGCGCGGCCGCGGTCGAGCAGGCCGATGATGTCGGTGGCGTAAGGCGCAAAGGCGCGCCCGGCGGCGGTTGGCGTTACGCCGCGCCCATCGCGCTCAAATAGCGGCGCGCCAATCTCACGCGTGAGCGCGCGAACCGCGGCGGAGATCGATGGCTGCGTAACGACGAGCTCCTCAGCGGCCGCGGTTACCGAGCCGGAGCGGATTACGGCAAGAAAGCTGCGCAGCTGGGTGAGTGTGATTGCCACGCGCCAAAGATAGACGAGCGGCTAAGAGTTGTGGCAATTACTTCGCATAGGCAATCGATGCGCCCGACAGGATTCGAACCTGTGTCTGACCGATTATGAGTCGGGGGCTCTAACCGCTGAGCTACGGGCGCGCCCTGAGTATGGCGCGGATTGACGCTCAGATGTAGTGTTCGTCGCCGGTTACCGATTGCCGAGGAGGCGAACAAGCACGATGTCCGATGACACAACGAAGTACCTGCTGACAGAAGACAAGATCCCAACCCACTGGATCAACATCGCTCCCGACCTTCCCGGCGAGCCGCTGCCGCCGCTAAACCCGGCCACGAAAGAGCTCGCTGGCCCGGAAGATTTCCTCGGCATCTTCGCCGAAGAGCTGATTATGCAGGAGGTCTCACAGGAGCCGGAGATCGAAATCCCCGAAGAGGTGCGCGAGGTTTACAAGCTCTGGCGCCCGACGCCGCTCTATCGCGCCCGTCGACTTGAAAAGGCGCTTGACACTCCGGCTCACATCTACTTCAAGTACGAGGGCGTCTCACCGACCGGCTCGCACAAGCCGAACACGGCCGTTCCGCAGGCCTTCGCCAACGCCAAGGCCGGGATCAAGAAGCTGACGACCGAAACCGGCGCCGGCCAGTGGGGCTCATCGCTGGCCTTCGCTTGCGGCATCTTCGACCTTGAGTGCGAGGTTTTCATGGTCGGCTCCTCATACGACAGCAAGCCCTACCGCCGCTCGATGATCGAAACTTTCGGCGCCACAATCCACCGCTCGCCTTCCGACCTGACCGAGGCCGGCCGCGCCAACGCGCAGCATCCGACGGGATCACTGGGGATTGCGATCTCAGAGGCGGTTGAGATCGCTGCCCAGAGCCCGGAGGTCAACTACGCGCTCGGCTCGGTTCTAAGCCACGTGATCCTGCATCAGACGATCATCGGTCAGGAATCAATTCTGCAGATGGAGATGGCCGGCGAGGAGCCGGACACGATTGTTGCCTGCTTCGGCGGCGGTTCCAACTTCGGTGGCCTGGCGATCCCTTGGCTGCGACGCAACATTCGCGACGGCGCGACGACGCGCTTCATCGCCGCCGAGCCCGCCGCCTGCCCAAGCCTTACGAAGGGCGAATACGCCTACGACTTCGGCGACACGCAGGGCCTGACGCCGATGATGCCGATGTACACGCTCGGCCACGACTTCGTGCCGCCACCGGTCCACGCCGGTGGTTTGCGCTACCACGGCGCTTCGCCGATGATCTCAGCGCTGGTGCACGGTGGAATGGTCGAAGCTCGCTCGGTTGCCCAGAACGACACCTTCGCTGCCGGGCTGCAGTTCGCCCGCACCGAGGGAATCATTCCGGCGCCGGAGCCAACGCACGCGATCAGCATCACGATCGCTGAAGCTGAGGCAGCCAAGCAGGCAGGCGAGGAACGCGTGATTCTGTTCGGCCTCTGCGGCCACGGAAACTTCGATTTGGCCTCATATGACGCCTATTTGGCCGGGAATCTCGAAAATCTTGAGTTCTCGCAGCAGGAGATGGATGATGCAATGTCGAAACTCCCCAATGGCGTACCAGCAATTTGATCCCAAATAAACAAATCAAGGAGCAATTCTTCAGATGACTACGGCAGGCGCAGAGCCCGGCCACATTGTGGCTGGCAAAGTTTTACGAGACACGGGTGAAATCCTAAAGAAATCTTTCGTGAAGATCTGGGTTATTGCCCTGATCCTCTTCGTTCCAGTCGCCATTCTTAGCTATTTTCAACAAGACAGCGTGATTATCAGCTTGATTCACAGCCTCGCTCTGCTGCTCGCGAGCCTTTACATGACGGGCACGATGGTTCGAGTTATTCAAGATGTCGAAGCTGACGGCAGAGTTGACGCTACGGTCGGTGAGCTGCTCGGCAGCATCAGCGCCAAGCTATGGCCATTGTTCCTGCTGGGCATCGTCACCAGCGTCCTGCTCGTTGTTGGCTTTGTTCTCTTTATTATTCCAGGAATTATTCTCGCGTTGATGTGGTTTGTCGCGGTGCCGGTCCTAGTGGCCGAGGACAAGGGTGTCTTCGAGTCAATGAGCCGCAGCAGCGAACTGACGAAGGGCAATCGCTGGCGCTTGATCTGGCTCATCGTCATTATTTACGTGCTGCTTTTCATCATCTTTTTCATCGTTGTGCTGCTCGCTGCAATTACGCCCATCATTGGTGTTATCGGGGGCATCTTGGTTGCGATCGTCGCCTATCCGTACCTCGCGATCATCATCGCTGTCACCTATTACGAGCTTCTTGAGGCTCATGGTGAGTCGAAGCCTGGCCCAGGTGTCGCGACAATGGCTCCGCCAAGTGGCGACATGCCTCCGCCAAGCGGGGAGATGCCTGCCTGAGCGCAGCAACTGAAATGAAGGATTGGCCACGGGCCGTCGCGCAGCAGCGCGGCGGCCCGTTGTCGTTGTGCCCCCAGGTTGCGCTCGCTGCGGCCGCGGGTGTAACGTCGAGCCGTGAGCAAAGATTCCGAAACGCCAGAGCAGCCCGAAACCCCAGAAACGCCAGCCGAGCCAACGCCGCCGCCAGCCGAGCCAACGCCGCCGCCTGCTCAGCCA
>SYIT01000090.1 GCA_005798685.1 Actinomycetota bacterium
ATGGCTTCGGGCGGGATCTTCGACCAGGTTGGCGGCGGTTTCTCGCGCTACAGCGTTGACGCCGCCTGGACCGTTCCCCACTTCGAAAAGATGCTTTACGACAACGCGCTGCTGGCGCGCGCCTACCTGCACGGCTGGCAGGTAAGTGGCGATGAGATCCTGAAGCGAACCTGCGAGGAGACGCTCGACTGGGCGCTGCGCGAGATGCTGGCCCCCGATGGCGGCTTCTACAGCGCGCTTGACGCCGACTCGGAAGGCGTCGAGGGCAAGTTCTACGTTTGGTCAATTGAGCAGCTGCGCGATGCGCTGGGCGAAGACGCTGACGCAGCGATCGCTTGGTTTGGCGCCAGCGCGGGCGGCAACTTTGAGGGATTGAACATTCTTGAGTCGCGCGGCGCCGAACCTGAAGCGGCGCAGCGCGAGCGGATCCGTGCGCGGCTGCTGGAGGTACGTGCTGAGCGCGTGCGGCCAGGCACCGACGACAAACGCCTAACGAGCTGGAACGGGCTGATGATCAGCGCGCTGGCCGACGCTGGCGCCGTTCTAGGCCGCGAGGATTACCTTTCCGCCGCGCGCGCCACAGCGAACTTCCTGATCACGCAGATGCGCGACGAAAATGGCCGCCTGCTGCGCAGCTTTAATAAGGGCGAAGCGAAGCTGCGCGCATACCTTGAGGACCACGCAATGCTGCTCGAGGGGCTGCTTGCTCTCTACGAGGCGACCTTTGAGCCGCAGTGGTACCTCGCCGCGGTGGCCGAGGCTGAAGCGATCCTGAGCGAATTTGGCGACGGCGAGCGCGGCGGCTTCTTCTCGACTGCCGCTGACGGCGAGCAGCTGGTGGCTCGGCGCAAGGAGATGGAGGACTCGCCGCTCCCCTCCGGCGGCTCCAGCGCCGCGCTTGGACTGCTGCGGCTGTCGCTGCTCAGTGGCGAGGCGCGCTACGCCGACGCGGCGCTCGGGCAGCTGCGGCTGCTGCGCCCGTTCGTCGCGCGCCACCCGCAGGCGTTCGGTCACGCGCTGGCGGCAATCGACCTTCACGTTGGCCCGGCGAGAGAGTTGGCGCTGGTTGGCGCGGAGCTTGGCTCGCTGCTTGACGTTCTGCGCAGCACCCTGCGGCCGCGGCTGGTTGTTGCTGCCGGCGACGGCAGCGGTAACGAGACCGTTGTGCCTCTGCTCGAAGGCCGCACGCCGGTCGACGGCAAGACCGCCGCATACCTCTGCGAGAATTTTGCCTGCGCGGCCCCAGTTACGGGCGCTGAAGCGCTCGCCGCCGCGCTCAGTTAGTTCACGCGCGCGGGGCGCTGGCCGATCCGCCCGCCAGATTCGTATCCTCCAGCGTCCAATGAAAAGAATCCTTGCCATTCCTGCCGGTCGCCGCGCGAAGTGGGTCGTCGTCGCGGTCTGGGTCGGACTGCTCGTCGTCTTTTCGGCGCTGCAGTTCCCGACCAAGTTTGAGGAGGTACAGAAGAACGATTCAGCCTCGTTCCTGCCGGCTAGCGCTGAATCGACCAAAGCCTTGACGGCGGTCAAAGTAATTCAAGGCAAGGAGACGGTCTCAATCGTCACCGTCTACCGCCGCCCAAGTGGGCTGACGACCGCCGACCGGGCGCGAATTGAGCAGAACCGCAAAAAGCTGAACGCTCTGAAGCTGCCCAACACGACGCCGTTCGCCAAGCCGATCCCCTCACAAAACGGGCAGGCCGAGCTGCTGGTGGCGAAGATCACGACCAACGGCGAAGCGGAAACGATCATCAATCCGGTCGACAAGGTTCGCGAAGTCGTTAGTGATCCGGGCGGCGGGCTGGAGGCGAAGGTGACCGGCTCGGCCGGCTTCTCGGCCGACGCGATCAAAATCTTCGAGGGAATCAACGGCACGCTGCTGTTCGCTGCCGTCGGCCTCGTCTTCTTCCTTCTGGCGGTGATCTACCGCAGCCCGATCTTCCTTTGGATCCCACTCTTCACAGTGATCTTCGCTGAGGTCGCGAGCCGCTCAATCGGCTATCTGCTATCGCAGGCCGGAGTGACAATCAACGGCCAGTCTTCGTCGATCATGTCGATCCTTGTGCTTGGTGCAGGCACCGACTACGCGCTGCTGCTGGTCGCGCGCTACAGAGAGGAGCTGCGCCAACACGACGATAAACACGTCGCTGCGGCAAACGCCGCGAGCGCCGCCGGCCCCGCGATCATCGCCTCCGGAGTGACCGTGATGCTCGCCCTCCTCTGCCTCACGCTGGCCGAGGTAAACGGTACGGCAGGGCTCGGGCCGCTCGGCGCGCTCGGTGTTGGCGTGGCGATGGTCGCAATGTTGACGCTACTGCCGGCGCTGCTGGCAATCACCGGCCGGCGCGCCTTCTGGCCATTCATTCCGCGCGTCGGCGACGAGGGCGCCGACGCCGAGCACGGAAGGTGGCGGCGCTGGGGCGAGTGGATCCAGAAGCGCCCGCGCGAAGTTTGGATTGTCACAGTGCTGCTGCTGGTTGCGATGAGCTTTGGCCTGCTGAACTTCTCGACCGGCCTGACGCAAGGCAACTCGTACCGCGGCGACGTTGAATCGGTGCAGGGTCAGGAGATGCTTGCCACCTCATTCCCAGCCGGCGAAAACGCGCCGACCGACGTAGTCGTTCCCGACAAGGCGAAAGCGAAAGCTGTCGCAGCGGCGGTCGCCGCCGTCCCCGGCGTGGCGAGCGTTCGCCCTGCTGGCAACGGCCCACCGGGTCTGCAACTTGCTGCGACGCTCACATACAGCCCCTACGCAACCGAGTCCTACGCTGTGATCCCAAAGATCCGGTCGGCAGCGAAGCAGGCCGGCGGGGCGAACGTGCTTGTCGGCGGGGCGACCGCAATTGAAACCGACCTGCGGGCGGCGTCTACGCGGGACACGAAGTTGATCATCCCGATCGTGCTCGTCGTCGTCTTCCTCGTATTGATTGTGCTGCTGCGGGCATTCACGGCGCCGCTGCTGCTGATCCTCACCGTGATCCTCTCCTTCGCGGCAGCGCTCGGAGTGAGCGCGGTGGTCTACGACATCGTCTTCGGCTTCCCCGGCAGTGACCCCGGATTACCGCTCTTCGCTTTCGTCTTCCTCGTTGCGCTGGGAATCGACTACAACATTTTCTTGATGGCCAGGGTCCGCGAAGAGGCACTCAAATACGGCACCGAGCGGGGAATGATCCGTGGCCTCGCTGTTACCGGCGGCGTGATCACCTCGGCCGGAATCGTGCTGGCTGGCACCTTCGCGATCCTCGGCACGCTGCCGCTGATCTTCCTGACCGAACTTGGTTTCGCAATCGCCTTCGGCGTGCTGCTCGACACCTTTGTCGTGCGCTCAACGTTGGTGCCGGCACTGGTGCTCGACATCGGCAAGAAGATCTGGTGGCCGTCGCGAATGGCGCACGAAGGCGAACCGGGCGAGCACATGCCGGAAGCCGAACCGGAGGTAGAACCGGACGCCGCGCCAACTAGCTAAACAACAACTTCAAGCGCGCGCATCTCGGTCTCGTTGAGGCGGATCGCCGCGGCGGCGATGTTCTGCTCCAGGTGAGCAAGCGACGAGGTGCCG
>SYIT01000091.1 GCA_005798685.1 Actinomycetota bacterium
CCGAGCTACGTGATCAGCGTGCCGCGCAAGGACGCGCTCGCCAACCTGCTCAATCGCATGCTGCCCGAGCAGATCGCCGCAACCATCACACGCCGCAAAAACATCTGGCTTCAACGCTTCTCTTTCAGGCTCGCCCAGTCGAGGCCGAATCTCGTCAAGGGCTTCCTGCGCTGGTCGCTCAGGCAGCAGCTGCCGGCCGATTACGAGATTGACCGTCACTTTGCGCCCGACTACGACCCCTGGGATCAGCGCCTCTGCGCAGTTCCCAGCGGCGACTTCTTCAAAAGTCTTTCGCGCGGGGATTGCTCGGTCGTCACCGACCGCATCGCCAGCTTCACCGGGGATGGGATTGAGTTGGTCAGTGGCGAGCGGCTCGAGGCCGACATCATCGTCACCGCAACGGGGCTGGAGCTGCTCGCATTGGGCGGCATCGAGCTGAGCGTCGACGGTCGCGGCGTCGAACTTCCCGAGGCACTCGTTTATAAGGGCGCGATGCTCAGCGAGGTTCCAAACTTCGCCTTCGCGATCGGCAACTACAACGTCGCGCTGACGCTTAAGGTTGGCATCGTGATCGACTACATATGGCGTGTGCTGGGCTACATGGATCGCTGTGGCTTCGATTCGTGCACGGCGGTCAATCCTGACCCTTCGCAGCAGACCCGGCCAATGCTCGACTTCGGCGCCGGTTACGTAAGCCGCTCGCTCCACCTCTTCCCTCGCCAGGGCTCGATTGAGCACTGGGAGATGAGCCAGGACCTCGCGCGCGACCAGCGCGAGCTGGCTGGCGAGCTAACCGCAGACGGCGCGCTCAAGTTCGCGCGCGTCGGCGCGCAGGTCGCCTCTAAGGCCGCGTAGCTTCGGGTGCGGTAAGCACCTTGACGAAGTTCTCGAGCTGGGCGGTTGTCCAGCACTCGTAGGCCTCGCAGTACTGGGCGTAGCTGTCGATCACCGAATCGCCGTAGTTCCAGTAAAGCCGCGGCTCTGGGTTCAGCCAGTAGGTGCGGCCGGATCGGCTCGCGATCTGGGCGAAAAGCTCAGCGCCGGGCGCGCGCCCGTTGGTGCGAGCGTCGCCGAGAACAATCACGGTTGCGCGCGGGTGCAGCTCATCTTGAATCTGTTCAAGCAGCTCGCCCCAAACACGGCCGTAGTCGGTGTATCCGGAGATGTCGGCGACGCCAGCGTCACGCCCGATCACCTCGCTGACGGCCTTGAAGTCGCGCTCGCGCTCAAACACCTCGGTCACTTCGCTGACGCGCTCGATGAAGACGAATGAGCGCATCTTGCGGAATGAGTCGTGGAGTGCGTGCATCACCGAGAGGAAGAACACTGAGGCGCTGGTGACGCTTGTCGAGACATCGCAGATAACGAACAGCTCCGGACGGCGCGGGCGCACCGGGCGGTAGCGCAGCGTGATCGGCACGCCGCCTGTCTGTAGCGAGGCGCGCATTGTGCGGCGGATGTCTACCTGGGCGTGACGGCGGTGGCCGCGGTGCTCTTGGCCTTGCGTCTTAAGCCTTCGCTTCAGCTGGGTTACGACGCGGTGGACGCTTGCGAGGTCCTGCAGCGGGCCGCTCGGCAGCGCGCGATCCAGCTCGTGCAGCGGCCGCGCTGCTGGCAGCATTGATGTGCGCTCAATCTGCTGGCGCTCCAGCTCTTGGCGCAGAAGCCGCTCGAAGCGGCGGATCCCCTCACGGGGGAGCCCTTCGGCGCGCGGATCATCCTCTGGAACGTCACCCTGAGGCTCTGTCCGCAGCTCCAGCGAGCGGCGGATCCTTTGGACGTCAACGCCAAGCACGCCCGAGCCCTCTCCGGGCTGGGCGAAGGCCGCTATCGCCAGCCGCGCGAGGTCACGCAGCGCTCCCTCGTTCTGCTCGGCGATCGCGCGGGCGATCTGCTCGCGCAGCGCTTCGATGTCGATCTCCGAGCTGCCCTCGCCATCGCCGCTGCCGCTGCCCGCTTCGCCGATCCCAGTGTTTAGAGCCGCCAGCTCGGTGGCGCGAAAGAAGAAGCGCTCGAAGACGAGGTCGAAAATTGCGCGGTCCTCCGGCGACTTGGCGAGCGTCGCGGCGAGCGTTTCGCGAAACAGCGTCGGCTCATTCCAAGCGACCTCGGGAAGCGCGCTGAAAGCGTCGAGCAGTTCGCTAGTGCCGAGCGCCACGCCCTCGCCGCGCAGCTCCTCGCCAAATTCGACGAGGTGCGCCGTGAGGCCGGCATCGAGCGGGTTTGCCAGCGGCTCGGAAAAGAGCGCCGCGCGCCGCGATGCCTCGCGCGACGGACGCTTGTCAGGAGGCGGCGGCACCACTGCCGTCCCCGTTGCTGTCGAGCTTCACACCGACGCGCTCAGCGACGATGTCGATGTCGGTGCGGTGCTTGACGATGATTGACATCGTCTCGTTGAAGGTCTTAGTGTCGATGTCGGTTGCGCCGAGCAGCAGCAGCGCCCGCGCCCAGTCGATCGATTCGGCGATCGACGGCGGCTTCTTGAGATCTAGATCACGCACCATCGCCACGACTTCGACGAGGCGACGGGCGATCTTCTCGTCAAGCTCGGGCGCGTGGAGACGAACGATTTCCAGCTCGTGCTCGAGCGACGGGTAGTCGATCCAGAGGTAGAGGCAGCGGCGCTTGAGCGCCTCCGTAAGTTCGCGCGAATTATTTGAGGTCAGCAGCACGAGCGGCGTCGTGCTCGCTTCGATCCGGCCAAGCTCAGGGATTGAAATCTGAAAGTCTGAGAGCAGCTCCAGCAGCATCGCTTCGAACTCTTGATCGGTCTTGTCGATCTCGTCGATCAGCAGCACTACCGGGTCGGCCGAGGAGATCGCCGTCATCAACGGCCGCTCGAGCAGGAAGTCCTCACCGAAGATGTCGTCCTGCACCTGCTGCCAGCCCGTGTCCTGCGCTTCGGCTTGGATTCGCAGCAACTGCTTGCGGTAGTTCCACTCGTAGAGAGCCTTCGCTTCGTCAAGCCCTTCGTAGCACTGCAGGCGAACCAGTTCGCGGCCGAGCGTTTCGGCCAGCGACTTTGCCAGCTGCGTCTTGCCAACGCCGGCCGGGCCCTCGACGAGGATCGGCTTGCCGAGCTTGTTCGCGAGGAAGGCGACCAGCGAGGTTGCCGCGTCCGGCAGGTATCCGACCTCGATTAGGCCGGCGCTGATCTCGTCTGGGCGCTCGGGCGTGGTTGACATCGTCTGCGGATAATAGGTTGCGCGAAGCGAAAGCCCTGCAGCGCCCTAACCGCCCCGCTTCTCGACGTTGTCTTCAAACGAAAGCTGACCTTCGATTGGCGCGGATGTATCGCTTGGCTTGGTAGGCGGGCGAGATGGCAGCGTCGATGCGAGCGGCTTTCCTGAGGCCTGGGGCTTGCTCAGTGGGACCGTGCTGACGACCGAGTTTGGGTCACCCTCGACCGTTGCTGAATGAGGGTCGTCACCGTCGAGCAGCGGCTCGGGGCGGTGGTGGGCGCGCATCCGCCAGCCGGCAAAGACGATCATCGCGCCGAGCAGGAAAGCGACGAAGATTCCCCAGTCGACGCCAACCTCACCCCACGAGGGGCTGCCGATTGGCCTTAGAACGCCGGAGTCGTTGCCGCTCGGGCGGTCGAGCTGGCGGTAGAAGATCAGGAACATCACCCAGGCGCCAGCGGCCATCAGGACGATCCCGTCGCCGCCGGGCAGGTGGAAGGCACGGCGGTCGGCGCGCGCCGCGCAGAGCGCTATCACGCCGAGCGCCACCAACAGCACCGAGGCCTCAACGAAGCCCCAGGACTGGAAGGCGTTGAAGGAGTCGCTCAGCTCGGTTGGCGCTTGGCCTGGGCGCGCGACGAAACCGTCCTGCTGGTACCACGGCAACAGCATTGAGATCAGCAAGCCGACGGCTGCCGCGATCGCCAGCTTCTGCTCGCCGTAGAGCGTCTCCCACGCGCCGCGCAGCCGCGGCGCGGCCGTGCTCACGCCGCCGCGCCGGCCGCTACCCGCATTCGCTCCAGCAGCAGGTCGCTGTCGGCGTCGCTGATCGTTCTCAGCTGGCCTTGGAAGGCCAGCTTCCAGTGCTCTGCGGGCCACTTGGCGATGTGTTCAAGCTCGTCCTTGACGCTCTCAGCGGGAATCCAGCCGGCTTCTGCCAAGATTAGTTCGGGCTCGGTCTCACGGCGCCACGGGTAAGGGTCAGGGCTCCCCGGCTTACCTGGCCAGAGCGGCTCGCGGTCCTCAAACAGGTCGGAGGTGATGATCACCGAGCCGCCGAAGGCCATCACCTTCGTTAGGTAGAAAATGATTCGGTCGCCGATCTCCATCGTCAGCGCCTGTTTACGCCGGCGTTCCTTAAAGCCGATCAGCTTGAAGCCGAGCTCGCCGGTGACGGCGAAGTTGTCGACCGAGCCGGTAAGGATCCATGTGGTTGGCGCTTCGGGCACGACTCCATTGTAAGGGTCGCTCTACCCAGAGCCGCGCTCAGCGCGGCGCGGTAGCCGGCGCGGTCGTGCCAAGGCGCTTGTAGAGGTAGTCGCTAAAGCGCTTCGTCATCACGCAGTAGGGGCCCGGATCGGGCCAGTTCTTGAAGTCGGTAAGGACTGCTGCCGGACCCTTCTTTTCGCGCAGCGCGATCGCCTCACGCTGCCGGTCGACGGTCATCACGTCGCAAAGGCCGCGCAGGAAGTCGCGAAGCAGTTTGTGGTAGTCAACCGTAGAGAGGGTGCCGGGCTGGTAATACGACCAGGAGCCGCTGCTCGAAAAGGGAAGTTCGTAACGGCCGCGGGTCTGGCCCTCGAGCCAGAGCCTGCGCGCCGTCTTGTCGCCACTTAAGTCGGCTAGGTCATGGAGCCCGCGCAGCGCCTGGTAAAACTGGTTGTAGATCCGTTGCCCCGGTGCGTAGGAGTAGCCGAGGTAATGCGATCCGTGCGCCAGCTTCAAGCGCACGCCGCTCGGCGGAGCGGTGCGATAGATGCCGAGGCCACGCGTGGCCAGTTTCATCAATCGAGCGTCCTTGAAGCGATCTGAGGTGCGCGCCAACGCCTGTATTGCGGTTCCCTGCGCCATGCCGCTGACCCACGGTGGGCGGCCGCCGCCGAACTGGAAGAGGTACTCCCAAGCGACTCCGCCGGCGCGGCCCGCGGCCAGCTCGCGGACCTCACGAGCCAGTCTGCGCAGCTCAGTTGATTTGCTTTTAGCGGTCCAGAGCGCGTTCATGTAGCCGAACGTTCCAAGCCACTGGATCTGCAGCCCTTGGCCGGGGTAAGCCTGCCAGACGAGCTCGCTGCCAGAAAAACTGACGCGCTGGCCGTAGCTGAGCGATGAACCGTCGGTCCACCATTGAGCGTTGCGGCGCAGCGTCTCGGTTAGCGCCGGTAGCCGCGAAGCGGTCGCCAAGCCGCCTTTGGCCATGCGATCAAAGTTTGCGATCACGGCGCGCAGCTCACTGCGGCGCTGGCCGCTGAGTCGTCCGGCGGCGCGGCGTGCGCTGATGATTGCCGCCTTGTAGGCCGCGCGCGTCGTGGCGCTGATGGCACCGTTGGAGGCGAGCCGTGCGACCGCCGCGTCGAGGTTCTTCGAGGAGGCGGTTTGGGCTGGCAGCTTCGCTGATGAGGCGCCATTTAGAGCCCAATTTGGGTACTCGGGCAGCTCACTGCCGGGGCCGGCCGCAATCAGCGGTTTTTCGGCCACCGTGACGCGGCCGCTCGAGTCGAGGACGTGAATCGTCGAGGCACTGGCACTCGCCGCGCCACTAAGGGCCAGCGTGACGAGCGCCGACGCGACGCATAAAACAGGCGTACAGCGCACTTAGAGAAGTTTAGAGGGGCTGCTCTGCGCTGGTCGCAGTTGCCCTTGCAGCCGGGCTGAGATCCGTCATGATCGACCAGCGTGCGACTTGATTCGATAACTCCCGGCGACATCGTTCGCGTTTCGATCCGTGGCCGCGTCTTTCACGCGATCGTGCGCGGCAGCGATCCCGGCGGGCTTCAGATTGAACCGATCGAGCGTGGCATCACGCAGCGCCACGCGAAGGCCCGCGACATCGCCGAGCACTGGTCGAAGGGTGGCCGTCCGCGCGCCGCCGCTGCGCGCGCCGTCAATCCTGAGCAGCGCTCACTCGACGACCTGCTCGACCGCTGAGCAGCGCCCTCAGACTCCGCTCGTCATACTGCTGGACGTGCCCAAACGCAAGACCGACGAGGCCGTCGCCGAAGCGGTGCCGCTTACAGCGGTGCGTGCTCCAGCGGCCACCGGAGGCGGCCCTGGCGCGAATGATCCTCTCGTCGGCGAACTTCGCCGCGCCGGCTTGCTGCCGCTGCTGGTGCTCCACCTGCTCGCAAGCGGACCCTCCTACGGCAACGCCCTGATCGAAGGAATCAGCATCTCGACCGGGGGGCTGATCAGCGTTAATCCGAACACGATGTATCCACTGCTGCGCTCGCTTGAGGAGAATCAGTTTGTGACCGGCGAGTGGGAGCATCCTGAGCGCCGCTCGCGGCGCTTTTATGCAATCACCGCGGAGGGTGAACTCGAGCGCGAGCGGCTTGCCGCCGAAATCAAGCCGCGCCTCGAGGAGGTTGCCTCAGCGCTCGACCTGCTGCGCCGAGTGCTGTAGTGAGCGTCGCCTCCGCGAAGACGACGATCGCGGACGTATCGCTCAGCGCGGCCGAAGCCCTCTGGTACGACCGCGAGCGCTGGCCGCTCTTCATCGACGGCTTCGGTTCGATCATCAGCGCCGCCGGCGAGCCGCCGCTGGCTGGATCGAGTGTTCTCTGGCACTCGACCCCTGCCGGGCGCGGCGAGGTCCGTGAGACGGTGATCGATTATCGGCCTGGGGTGGGGCAGGAACTCGAGGTCGAGGATCGCGCTATCAACGGCCGCCAGCGCGTCGGTTTCGCCGCCGAGGCCGGCCAAGTGAGCGTGCAGCTGGAGCTCGACTACCGACTTAAGGGTTCGAGCCCGTTGCGGGCAATTACCGACTGGCTCTTTATTCGCCGCGCGCAAAGCGAGTCGCTGCAACGGACGCTGACCGCCTTCCGGCTTGAGCTCGAGGCTCAGCGCGAGGACGCTGCGGCTGGCTAGCGGGCGATCGCGACGCGCGCTCGTAGCGCCGCCTCGAGCCGCAGCAGGCTCTCTTCGAGCGCTGCGATCTGCTCCGCGCTAAGACCGCCAATCAGCGCCGTCTGCGCGGCCTCTGATGCCTGCGTGGTTGCCTGCACGAGTAGCGCAATCCGGTCGTCAAGGTCGCCCTGCCCCGCCCAGCTTGCCAGCTCGGCGACCGCGGCCCGCAGCGCGCAGTCGAGCTGAAAGGCGGCCTCGCGCCAGCGGCCAGCGTCAACGTCGGCTCTGGCGCGCAGCGCCAGCTCCTCGCAGGCGAGAATTACGTCGCGTCCACTGAGCACCGCCGCAAGCCGCTCTTGCGGGCTGAGGACGGCTTCGCGCCGCCGCCGCCCAGTGCCAAGAACAACTTCAACTGCCGAGCTCCAGCGGCCGCTTGCTACCTCCTCGCCGGCGCCAACGCCAACCCGAAGCACGAGCGCCTGGCCGGGTGCGATCCCATGCGCGGCAGGGTCGGCGGCAACAATTCGTTGCCGCTGGAGAACGGCGTTGACGACGGCCAACCCTGCAAGCGCTTCGGCTTCGCAGTCGGCGCGGCCAAGCCAAGCCTCAGGATCGCCCGTCAGCGGGCGCGCGTCGATCAGCGTTGCCCGCCCAACGGTAACCGGCGTAGCCACGGGCTCCGGCGCAGCGGCGCGCGTGCGGCGATGAAAGCGCCTGCGGCGTTCGGCCCCGAGCGTCGCGACCACGAGCACGTGGCTCGGTTCGCCGGCGTGGCCGCGGACGATGTAGCGGCCGTCGGCCGGTCCTAGCGGCCAAGGCGCTTCAACTTGAACGAATCGGAAATTAAGTGGCGTGGACAGGGGCCAGCGAAGCTACCACCACGCGGCGCGCCGCAACAGCCCGCACCCCAGTACCGTGAATGTGTAAGCGAGTTAGCTGGGAGAACAAAATGACCGACGAAACTGGCGATGGAATGAAAGACCGATTCACGCGCGGAAGTGAGGACGCAATTGGGCGCCTCGCGCAGGAGCTGCTCGAAAACCCTCTCGTCAGCAGCGCGATCGGGCGCGCCTTCGAGGCTCGCGAGCGCGCAACCCAAGCTCAAGAGGTGGCAATGGGGGCACTTAACCTGCCTTCGGCCGCTGACCTCGAGCGCCTCACGCGCCGCGTGCGCTCCGTCGCCCAGCGGCTCGAAGGGATCGAAGATTCGGTTGATCGCCTCGACGAGCGTTTCAATAAAAACTCGCAGATCTCGCTCGACGAGAGGCTCGCCGCGATCGATGAGCGGCTGGCTGCAATCGAACTTTCGTTGCTCGCTGAAAAAAGCTCCTAGCCGCTCCCCAGCAGTGCCGTCAAGCCGGCTCGCCCGAGTCGCTCGGTAGCGCCTTCGAGAGCGATTCCCTCAAGCCTTGCGCCGGCGCCAGCCGATCCGTCGCTAACCATCAGCAGCACGGCAAAGCGGATCGATCGCAGCTTCGCAACGGCGAGCAGCGCGGCAGCCTCCATCTCAACGGCCAGCGCTCCCGACGCTTTCCAGCGTTCGATCCGCTCGCTTCCGCGCTCGTAGAAAAGGTCTGCGCTGACGACCGAGCCGCTGTGGTCGGCCTCAGCCGCCAGCAGCTCAGTCATCTGTTGGTCAGGAATCAGCGCCGCTTCGCCGACCAGCGCCTGACTGGTTCCGTCGGCGCCAATCAGATGATCGGCGCAGATCAGCTCCCCCAGCTCCAAAGCTTCGCTGAGCGCGCCGCAGGAGCCAATTCGAATCGCCCGCTCTAAACCGAGGTCGCAGAGCTCTTCAAGCACAATCGCGGCGCTCGGCCCACCGATCCCGTGGCTCATGATCATCAGCGGTTCGCCATCTTCGGCCAGGCCGCTGTAGCCCCAGAGGCCGCGGTTGTGGTTAAACATCTTCGGCTCGCTGGTCAGTAGCTGCGCTAGCGCTAAGGCCCGGCCAGGGTCGCCGGTGAGCAGCGCGCGGGGCGCGAGCGGGGCGGTTGGGTGAACGTGGCGTGGCTGAGCAGAGATAACCGAGCGAGAGTATTGTGAAGTTATGGCCAAAGATCAGAAGAAGTCTTCAAAGAGCAAGAACAAGAAGCGCGGCTCACGCGGGGATCAAGTTCGCTCCGCTGTCGATCAGGCGTTTCAGACCGCCGGAGCGCAGCTGCGCCCCGATCGCGCCGTCGACATCGCCGACGAGCTCGCTACTGCTGCGCAGCGGGTCCGCGATGTTGTCGAAGGCGCGCTGCCGCCAACGAGTGAGGACCTCAAACGGCTTGAAGATCGGCTCGCCGTGATCGAGCGCCGGATCGGCGCGCTGGAGCGCTCGGCGCCAGCCGGATCGCGACGCACGGCGACGAAGAAGCCTGCCGCAGCTCCACGCAAGAAGGCAGCTCCACGCAAGAAGGCAGCTCCACGCAAGTCAGTTAGCTGATGGCCGTTCAGTTCGACTCGGCTGAGCAGTTTCGAACCATCATTGACGGCGTGATGGCGCTGATGAGCGAAGACCCTGCAGTGGGGTCAAAGCTTCGCGACGCTGAAGTTCCACAGCGTTTTGAGTTCGATGACATGGGCCTTGTCGTCAACGCCCGCGCCGCGCGTGAAGGCGAGCAAGGCAACCTTCACTGGGAGTGGACCGACGATGTTGACTGGGAGCCGAAGCTGAAGCTGACAATGAGCTCCGAGGTCGCCAACCGCTACTTCCAAGGTAAAGAGAACGTGCCGGTGGCGATCGCGCGCAGGCGAATCAAGGCTGGCGGCGACGTGAAGTCGACGCTGGCGCTGATCCCAATCACAAGGCCGGTCTACGGGCTCTACCGTTCGATGCTCGAGGCCGACTACCCGCAGCTCGTAGTCAATTAAGCGCGCGAGTGGTCGCTCGATGATCGACGAGGAGCCAGCCGCCGACCGGCAGCCCCAGGCGGGCGAGAGGCTATCCGGCGCCGAGGCCGCGGAGCGGATCGGCATCTCGCCCTCAACGCTGCGGCGCTGGGTTGCTCTTGGCCTCGTCCCAACGCACGACCCCAGCAAGGGCTGGGGGCCAAGCGCGATTGCTCATGCCCGCTCGCTGATGAAGCTGCGTGAGCGCGGCTACTCGATCGAGCAGCTTCAGGAGGCGATCGATGAAGGGCGGATCGTCGGCTACGCCGACGAGCTCGTTGGCGAGACCGTGGGCGAACGCTTCACGCTCAAAGAGGCAGCGAAAGTGAGCGGCATGAAGGCCGAAGTGATCGAAGAGTTGATCGCCGCAATCGGGCTTCCCTCGGGCGCAATCGATGATCTTGGCAGCGAGGACATCGCGATGTTCAAGCACTTCGCCACTGCCGTCAACTCCGGCTATCCGCGTGACGCGCTGCTGCAGACAGTCCGCGTATACGGGCAGGCGGTCTCGAAGATCGCCGACGCCGAGGTTCGCCTCGTCCACCTCCACGTTCACGAGCCGCTGCTGCGGAAGGGTGTTTCGAGCGAGCGGATCGCCGAGCAGATGGGGACGATCACGGAGGAGCTGCTGCCGCTCTTCTCGCCGGTGATCGACCATCTCCACCGCCGCTTCCTTAACCACTTCGTTGAGCAGGACATTGTTGGCCACATGGAAGCCGAGCCGGGGAGCGAGATCGGCCAGGTTCGCGTGGCGGTCGCTTTCGCCGATCTCGCCGGTTACACGCAGCTGACCGAGGAGGTCGGCGACGAGGAAGCAGCAGGAATCGTCGAGCGTTTCGTCGCCAACGTCAACCAGTCGCTACCCGACGAGGCAAGGATCCTGAAGACGATCGGCGACGAGGTGATGATCGTCTCCCCTGACGCAGCTTCTCTGATCGACTGGGCCGTTGGCTTCCAGGTTCTGAGCAATGAGCGGCCGCTGCCTCGAATTGGCATTCACTGCGGCAACGTCGTCTTTCGCGACGGCGACTACTTTGGCCGCGAGGTCAACCTCGCTGCCCGCGTTGCCGCGCGCGCGGCGGCAGGCGAAGTTCTGGTGACTTGGCCGATGGTCGAGATGGCAGGCAAGCATCTTGCGTTCGAGCGGATCGGTGAAGTGAAACTGAAGGGCTTCAGCCATGCGACCGAGCTTTTCTTGACCGATTCCGCTGGCGGGGAGTGATCGCGCCGATGCCAAAAGACGAGCTGCTCGAACGAGTTCGCGACGGTGGCCTGCTTGCGCCCGGGCAGGCGGTCGTCGTCTGCCTGTCAGGTGGCCGCGATTCGGTTTGCCTGCTGGACATCGCAGTCGAGCTTTGCGGCAGCGAAAAGGTGACCGCACTGCACATCAACTATGGACTGCGCGGTGAAGCTGGGGGCGACGAGCAACTATGCCGCCGGCTCTGCCAGCGGCTCGGCATCGAACTCACCGTCGAGAACGCCAGCGCCCCGCGCGAAGGAAACGTTCAAGCCTGGGCGCGCGACGTGCGCTACGGCCTCGGCGCTCAGCTCGCCAGCGCCGCCGGCGCGCGGCTTGCCGCCGGCCACACCGCCAGCGACCAGGTTGAGACCGTGCTCTACCGCCTCGCCGCATCGCCTGGCCGCCGCTCGCTGGTTGGCATGCCCGATCAGCGCGGGATCTTGATCCGCCCGCTGCTGCGTGCTCGCTTCACGCGCGACGAGACAGCCGAGTGGTGCCGCGCGCGCGGCCTGCGGTGGTGCGAGGACGCCAGCAATGAGACCGACAAGTACGCCCGCGGCCGAATTCGCGGCCAGGTACTGCCGGCGCTGCGCAGCGTTCATCCGGCGACCGACGAAAACATTCTGCAAAGCGCCGAGCTGCTTCGCGATGAGGCCGAGGTGTTGGAGTTTGTCGTCGACACCGCGCTGGCGGGAAAGAGCGAGATTTCGACTGAGCATCTTGCCGCGCTGCCGCCGGCGCTGGCGCGGCTCGTCGTTCGGCGGCTGGCTGAGCAGGCGACCGGTTCGCTCTGCCCGCAGGCTGCCGCTCGGATTGAAGAGCTGATCGAACTTGGCGGCTCTGGCAGCGGCTCAGCCGCGCTCGACGTCGGCGGCGGTGCGCGCGCCGTAATCATCAAGGGAATGCTTGCCTTTGAACGCTCACCGCGGCGCGCTGCTCGTCGGTCGGTCGAAGGGTAATCTCCGCGGCGATGAGTGACGACCCGCCGATCGGTGAGATTCTCGTTCAGCCCGACCAGCTGAAGGAGCGCGTGCGCGCGCTCGGCGCTCAGATCAGCGCCGACTACGAAGGGCGCGACCTGCTGCTCGTCGGTGTGCTTAAAGGTGCCACCTTTTTCCTCGCCGACCTGATGCGTAAAATCACGGCGCCTTGCGAACTCGATTTCATGGCACTCGCCTCCTACGGCTCTCAGACCGATTCCAGCGGCGTGGTGAGAATCCTCAAGGATCTCGACGCGCCGATCGAAGGCCGCGACGTTCTGATCGTCGAGGACATCGTCGATTCCGGGCTGACGCTGCAGTACCTGCTGCGCAATCTCGGCGCGCGTGATCCGGCCTCGCTTGAGGTCTGTTCGCTGCTGACGAAGCCGGAGCGTCGCAAGGCCGACGTGCCAATCAAGTACGTCGGTTTCGAGATCCCCAACCGATTCGCGATCGGTTACGGCCTCGACCACGCCGAGCGTTGGCGCAATCTGCCCTACGTTGCCTCGCTGCTGCGGCCAGTGAGCGGTTCGTAGGGCAGCGGTTGGCTGTTACCCTGAAGGATCTGTACCACGACCGTAATCCCCGAGCAACCCGCGTAACGTATCCAATCCAATGAGCCGTTTTTTCAAGAGCGCAGCTTTCCCAATCCTGATCGTGATCGTGCTCGCGTTTTTCGCGCAGCGCTTGATCACAGGCGGTGACAAGGAGAAGGCCCCGACCTACAGCGAGTTCATCACGCAGCTTTCGGCAGGTGAGCTCAAGTCGGTTGACCTGAAGACGAAGAACAACACCGTCGTCGTCGTTCCGCGCAGCGGCAAGGAGTACGAAACCGGCTTCACGACCGCGGGCGCCGACCGGCTTGAAGCGCAGCTTCAGAGCGCCGAAGATCAAGGCAAGCTCTCGGGCGGATACAACATTCAGGGCAGCAAGACGAGTGGTTGGCTCTCGCTGCTTACCTACGTGCTGCCATTCCTGATTTTCATCGGCTTCTGGATCTTCCTGATGAACCAGATGCAAGGCGGCGGCTCGAAGGTGATGTCGTTCGGCAAGTCGCGCGCCAAACGCTTGACGGCCGATTCCCCGAAGATCACCTTCCGTGACGTCGCCGGCGTTGACGAAGC